>URNK01000047.1 GCA_900549195.1 uncultured Collinsella sp. | reverse complement strand
ATGTCGACGCTGCCGATCCCGACGTTCACCTGTTGCTTTCGCTGCGCCAGCGCCGCGCGAGCATCAGCCTGGACCTTTCGGGCGACCCACTGTTCAAGCGCCTGCCGCCCGCGGCGACCCGTGCCGGCGAGGGTGCGCACGTGTTGCGCCCCGACTACGCCGCCCTGGTGCTGGCGCAGGTCGGCTGGACCGCACTGTGCGAGCGCGAGTTGACGGCCGACGATTACGAGAATGAAGCCCTTCCCACGCTAATCGATGCCTCGTGCGCCGGCGGCGGCCTGTTGCTGGAAGCCGTGAACACTCTGACCGACCGCGCCCCGGGCGCCGCACGCGAGCGCTGGGGCTTTGAGGGCTGGCAGCTACACGACGCCGCTCTGTGGGAGCAGCTGCTTGCCGAGGCGCGCGAGCGCGAGGCGGCAGCGCGCGAGCGCCAGGCGCGCATCGTGGCCATGGACATTGACCCCACCGCCCGCAAGACCGCCGAGCGCATGGTCAAGTGTGCCGGCTACAAGCGCTTTGTCGATTTTTGCGCCGCTAAGTCCGCCACCGTGCTGGACCACGCGGGCACTGTCGCCGGTGCCGCCCTCGTCGCGGATACGACCGAGACACCGCTTTCACTCATGCACGATGCCATGACGCTGGTCGGCGAGCTGCGCCGCGCCCCCGAGCTCGCTTCGGCGCCGGTCGCCGCGCTCACCCGCGACGGATTGCTGGCCCGCGCGCTCCACGCCGAGCCCAAGCGCTCGATCGCCGTCATGCCCAACAACGAGGAGGCGGCTATTGAGATTTGGCCCTCGCTCGACCACGCCGCCGCGGCATTTGAAGCAGCGATCAGCGCAGATGCCGAGGAACAGACCGCAGACGCTCATGACGAAGCCGCCGATACTCCCACGCCCGAACCTGCCGCCACGCTCGACCTGGGCGACGGCAAGCCGCTGCCCGTGCTCATTCCCGAGTCTGAGCAGTTCGCCAACCGCCTGCGCAAGAATGCCCGCCTGCGCCGCAAGTGGGCCAAGCGCGAGGGCGTGAGCTGCTACCGCGTCTACGATGCCGACCTGCCCGACTACTCCGCCGCCATCGACCTGTACGAGGGCTGCCCGCAGACGCCGGGCCGCTGGCTCGTCATTGCCGAATACGCCGCACCCAAGACCATCGACCCCGCGCTTGCCCAGGCCCGCATGCTCGACATCTTGGCCATCGCGCCGCGCATTCTTGATGTTCCGGCCGAGCACGTGCACGCCAAGGCCCGCATGCGTTCGCGCGGCGGCTCGCAGTACGGCAAACAGGGCGCCGGCAAGGGTGGCTCGGGCGAGCGCGCCAACATCGCGCGCCGTCGTCTGCCGCTCATCGAAGAGGGCGGCCTTACCTTTGCCGTCAACTTTGACGACTATTTGGATGTGGGCATCTTCCTGGATCATCGCGTCACCCGCAACCTGGTGCGCGAGCACGCCAAACAGGCGCGCCGCTTCCTCAACCTGTTCGCCTACACCGGCACCGCCACCTGCTATGCGGCCGACGGCGGCGTCGAGGAAACCGTGACAGTCGACCTTTCCAACACCTACCTGGACTGGGCCGAGCGCAATATGCGCCAGAACGGCTTTGTTGGTCCGCAGCATCATTTTGTGCGCGACGACGTGCTCGCCTGGATTCGCGACCAGCGCCAGACGCGCAACCGCTGGGACCTGATCTTTGTCGACCCGCCCACGTTCTCGAACTCGTCAAAGATGGGCCGCCGTACCTGGGATGTCCAGCGCGACCATGTTGAGCTTTTGGCCGGCGTGTCGCGCCTGCTCGCACAGGGCGGACATGCCATCTTTAGCTGCAACCTGCGCGGCTTCCGCCCCGAAACGCGCAAGCTCGCGCGCGCGGGCGTCGTGCTGGAGGACATTACGGCGCAGACCATCCCCGAGGATTTCGCACGCAACCAGAAGGTGCACCACTGCTATATCGTGCGCCGCCTGCCCATCGAGGACGCCATGGCCGAAGTCGGCTTTAGCGCCGAGGAGATTGCCGAGCGAACCGAGGAGCTGCGCAACCCCGAGGCCCGCAAGCCCCGTGCAGCAGCGCCCGCGCACGCGCAGGCCGGCAACGGCAAGTCCAACTTTGCCAGCAAACCCTCCCCTGCCGGCAAGTCCAAAAAGAAGAAGTTCTACGCCAGCAAGCCCAAGGATAAATAGACAACGTTGCGGTGGAATACGGACTGTTTTGCCTGGAATTAGGTAAATTTAGACCGTATTTCACCGCAACTCATATTGGGATGGCGGATGCCGACCTATCCCTGGATGACCAATCGGTAACCAATACCCACGTGCGTCTGGATATAGCGCGGGTGCGCGGGGTCGGACTCGATCTTCTTGCGCAGCGTGCCCATAAAGACGCGCAGGCTCGCCAGGTCGCTCTTAGTTGCCGTGCCCCAAATCTCGTGCAGGATAAACTGGTGCGTTAGTACCTTGTCGGCGTTATGTGCCAGCAGGCACAAGAGCTTGTACTCAATCGGCGTCAGATGCAGCTCCTCGCCATCCATCGTGGCAATGCCGGCATCAAAGTCGATATGCAGCTCACCGGTATCGAACGAGCCCTCGGAGGCAACACCACCCGTTTGCGCATACGAAAGGCGCCTGAGCGTCGTGCGAATGCGTGCAAGCAGTTCCTCGACCGAAAACGGCTTGGTCAGGTAGTCATCGGCGCCGGCATCGAGCGCGCGAATCTTATCCCCGTCCTCGCTGCGCGCCGAGACCACGATGATCGGCATGCCCGACCATGCGCGCACCGACTCCACCACCTTGACGCCGTCCATATCGGGCAGGCCCAGATCGAGCAGCACGATGCTCGGTGCCTGCGATGAGGCGGCGGCGATGGCGGCATGGGCGGTCTCCACGGCCATATGACGCAAGCCGTGCGCCTCGAGCGCGGCAACAATAAGGTTGCGGACGGCGGGATCGTCCTCAACGACCAAGATGAGCGGTTTTACGGCAGAGTTCGGCACAGCGCTACTCCTTATCAAACGAAACGTCGGCGACGGGAAGCTCAATCGTAAAGACCGAGCCGTGCGGGTCCGCCGCGGCAACCTCTATGCTACCGCCATGCGCCAGCGCAATGGAGCGGCAGAGCGAAAGACCCAGGCCCACGCTGCGATGGCTGTCGGCAAGACCGTGGTTGGCGGTGTAGAACGACTCAAAGATTCGCTCGCGGTCCTCGGGCGCAATGCCCGGGCCGTCATCGGCCACCGAGCACGCCACGCGTCCATCGTCGACGCTAATCGAAATCATGATATGCGAGCCTGCGGGCGTATAGGTGATGGCGTTGTTCACCAGATTGACCACCAGCTGCACCATCAGGCGCGCATCGACGTTGACGAGCGCCGGCTCATCGCACGCCACCACCTTAAGGTCGTGCTCGCGCACGGCAGGGTTCACGTGGCGCAGCGCCTCCTCCACGATATCGTCCATGAGCTCGAGCGTGGTCGACAGGCGCATACCGCCGCCCTCGAGCTTGGTGATGGCGAGCAGGTTCTCGACGGTGGCGTTGAGCCATTGCGCATCCGAGCGAATGGACAGGAGCAGGCCGCGGCGCGTCTGGGCGTCGAGCACGGCGGTGCCGGTCGAGCCCTGGTCGAGCAGCACATCGGCATTGCCCGAAATACTGGTGAGCGGCGTGCGCAGGTCATGCGAGATGGAGCGCAGCAGGTTGGCGCGCAGCTGCTCATTTTTGGCAAGCACCGCCGCCTCCTCGCGGGCCTCCATGGCGCGGGCGCGATCGAGCGCCAGCTCGCCTTCGCTCACGATGGCATCGGCAAGTGTCCGCTCCTCATGCGTCAGCACGTCGGGCTCGGCAACGATAGCCAGCACGCCCACCACCGAGGCGGGATCGCCCGAGCGCGCGAAGCCGTCGCCTGTGCGAACCGTCAGGTAGATGCCATAAAACGCCGAGCCGCCAAACGTGGCGTCGAGCGGCGTTCCCACATAGGCGGACGCCGAGAGCCGAGGCGGCATCTGCGGCGCCAGTTCGTGCACCGGTGCGGCATCGCCCACGGCCGTGTAAGTCGCGCGCGGCAGCAGGTCATCGCCCTCGGCGTCGGCGCTGTACCACACGACAGGGCAGCCCGAAAGACGCGCCAGCTGCGTGGCCATGGCGTGAACGATCTGATGCTGATCGGCGCACCGCTGCAGCATGCGGTTGGTCTCGAGCACCATATGCGTGCGGCGGTCGCTGGCGGCAGCCTGTGCCAAGGCGCGGCGCAGGGCCAACGCAATCGAACTCGACACAAGCGAGACCACGAACATGATGAAGAACATGCCGGGATAGCCGCGGTCGATAAGCGACAGCGAGTAGCGCGGGTCGACAAACAAGAAGTTGTAGAGCGCCACGGCGGCAGCCGAGCTCAGCAAGCAATACAGGCGACTCCAGGTAAAGAATGCGCACAGCTGAACGGCAAACACATAGACGATCATGATGCTCGGCGCGAGACCCGGATGGTCGAGCAGCGCGCCCACAATCGTCGCCGCGACCAGCAGTCCCACCGATACGCAGGCGTCATACAGAGGAGTGCGGCGCGCCAGCGTTGTGCGCCGCCACCAAAAGTTATCGGCAATATCGCCGTCCGTACGGACGTCCATCAGCGCCCCGCTCCTCTCTCAAAAACAAAAACCACCACAAAGGGACAGGCACCTTTGTGGTGGTTTCCCTTGTGGTGGTTCCAAGTGTATAGCCTTTGCAGCCGGCGGTCGCTAGACAAACAGCACGTGCGCGAGCAGGGCACACACGCACACCGCTCCAAATACCAGTGCCACGATCGAAATTACGCGATCGGCCATATCCATGTTGGCACGGTTCGTCAAAAACCGATCTTCGGCGGCGTCGGCGCGTGCCTCACGTACCAGCTCGGCAACCACCTCGCGGCCATCAAGCATCTTTGCATCCATGTTTGCCTCCCCGGTCTCAATCTTGTCCATCGAAAACCAACTCCGTGCAACCCGTCGGCGCCTACGGCCGCTCGTTGGGGGCCAGGCGCTGCATCTTGTTCACGGCCTTGAACTTGGTGAACAGCGGCACGTACTCAAAGCTCACGTTGGAGTTCTCCAGGCCGTACCAGCGTGCAGGCGTGCCGGCGGCGCGGCGGATGATGTACTTGAGCGTGATGGCCGTACGCTCGCTCGGCTCCACATCGCTTTCGGGCGCCAGAAGCTTACGGATCAGGACGAACTTGAACGTACCGATGTTGCCCGGATCCTTGTAGACCGAGTAGTCATGCGTCTGCGCCGGCAGCTCGCCGGTGGCAGCCAGGTCCTGAACGACCTGACGCAGATAGGCATTGACGCGCTGGTTGATCTTGTAGCCCAGGTACAGATGCACGCGGAACACGTAGTCGGTGCCGAACGTCTCGACCGAATAGGCAAAGGTATGCGGCTCGTCCATGGTCTCGACATTCACGAACCACCAGGCGCGAGCGCGCTTGGGATGCTTGTCCAAAATCGAGTAGACGATGTCGCGGTCGATGTAGTCGGTATGGGTGTCCTTGGTCAGGTACACGACGTTGTCGCTCATGCGCTCGTAACGGTCGTCGTCGCGCAGGCGCTTGAGCTGCGGCAGGTAGCTGCGCAGCGGCAGCAGCGTAAACTGGCGCTGCTCAACAGCCGTACCGTTGTACCAGCACACCATGATGCCCATGATGAGCGCGGCCATGAGGATGGTGAAGTAGCCGCCGTGGAAGAACTTGGTAAGTGAGCTCACGAAGAAGAAGCCTTCGAGCAAAAGGAAGAAGGCCGCGAAGATCCACGGAGCAACCTTGAGCTTGCGCTCCTCGTGCAGGTAGAAGAAGAGCAGCAGCGTGGTGCACATCATAGTCAGCGTAATGGCAAGGCCGTAGGCGGCTTCCATATGCGCCGAGTTCTGGAACAGCAGCACCACGATGACGCAGCCGACAAGCATGACGTTGTTGACCATGGGGATGTAGAGCTGGCCCTTGGTCTCGGCAGGGTAGAAGACCTGCATGTGCGGCATGAGGTCCAGACGGCTGGCCTCGGACACCAGCGAGAATGCGCCGGTGATGAGCGCCTGCGAGGCAATGATGGCCGCGACGGTGGAAAGGCCGACGGCAAACGGGCGCAGGCCCGGGGCGAGCATCTGGTAGAACGGGTTGAGGTCGGCAATGCCCATGAGCTCGGGGTTGGCAGCGTTGTTCATAAGCCAAGCGCCCTGGCCCATATAGGAAAGCAGCAGGCAGCACTTAACGAACGGCCAGGTAGCGTAGATGTTGCCGCGGCCGACGTGGCCCATGTCGGAGTAGAGCGCCTCGGCACCGGTGGTGGCGAGGAAGCAGCTGCCCAGAATCATGATGCCCGCGTGGTTGTTGGGGCTCAGCAAAAAGGCGATGCCGCGCACCGGGTTGAGGCACAGCAGCACGGCGGGGTGCTGGAAGACAAAGAACAGACCCGTGCCGCCCAGGAACAGGAACCACAGCGTCATGATGGGGCCAAAGGCGTGACCGATCTTGGCCGTACCGATGCGCTGTACCAAGAAGAGCACGATGATGATGGCGAGCGTAATGGCGACGACGCGGCCTTGGTCATCGCCCAGCACGGCATGGACCGCCGGGATGGTGCGCAGGCCCTCGATGGCCGTGGTAACGGTAACGGCCGGCGTGAGGATGCCGTCGGCGAGCAGCGCGGCGCCACCTAGCATGGCGGGGATGATAAGCCACTTGCCACAGCGCTTGACCAGACTGTACAGGGCAAAGATACCGCCCTCGCCATGGTTATCGGCGCGCAGCGAGATGAGCACATACTTGATGGTGGTCAGCAACGTGACCGTCCACACGACAAGGGAGAGCGCGCCGAGCACGAACTCCTCCGTGACGCTTCCGATGCCGCCGTTGCCGGCAACGAGCGCCTTGGTTACATACATAGGGCTGGTGCCGATATCGCCGTACACCACGCCCAGCGTGACGAGCATCGCCGAGATGCTCACAGGAATCGCAGCGTGCGAAGCTGCCTCCTTGGCCTTTTGTTCCATAAGCCGGTTTCCTCCCAACTTTAATGTTCGAAGGAATTATAGGTAATCGGCCCATGTTTGAATGGCACTGTTTTCCCAGCTAGATAAACATTTATACGGCCTTTAAGCCACCTCGGCGATATGGAATGTGACAAAGGGACTGTCTCTTTGTCGCATCCGTCATTTTCCGAGCCAATTTTTGAACCACCACTCCATGGAGCGGCTCATCTCGGCCATAAAGGGACTCGTGTGCTTGCGGGTATAGATGTCCACGACGCGCTCCCCCACCACGCGGGCATGCGGACGGAACATCGCGTCCATCTCGGCCACCTGCGCGTCCATGGTCGCGGCATCGGCGCGGCAGTAGCGCTCCTCGTGCACCAGGTTCACCACGGGATGCGCAATGGCCGGACGCTCCTTACGGGGCGTGCCGATGATGAGCATCGACAGCGGCATGGTATAGGGCGGCAAGTCCAGCAGCCCGGCAACTTCCTCGGCATTCTCGATAACATCGCCGATGTAGCAGCTCCCCAGCCCCAGGGCCTCGGCGGCGACCACGGCGTTTTGCGCGGCGATCACGGCGTCCTGGGCCGCGATGGCAAAGTCGCCCAAACCCGGCGCGCGGCGGGGCGCCTTACCCGTGCGCTCGACAAACTCGGGCTCAAAGCAGCCCACGTGCTCAAACAGATCGATCCACTTGGCATAATCGACCACAAATATTAGTGCCCAGGGCGCCTTGGCGATCATGGGCTGGTGGTCGCACAGGTCGGCCAGACGATCCAGCGTAGCCTGCTCGCGAATGCTCACGATGGAATACATCATCATGGCGCCTGCCGACGGCGCACGGCTCGCCGCATGCAGAATCGCCGCCCGCCGCTCGTCGGTCACCGCCACGGGACGATCGTCGTCATCACGCGCGAAGGCACGCGTGGAGGAACGGTGCTCCAACGTGTCCAGCACCGCATTGCCCGTGGTCTCGACCGGATAGCCACACGTATCCACAGCCTTGGTGCAAACCTGCTCGTTCATCGCCTCATCCTCGCTAATTCTTTAAGAAGCCTTTACGTTTCCGTGTAATTCCCGTCCATTATCGCGCAGGTCGCCACTACATTGAGCCACACCGCCGCACATGCGCGTTAATATGGCTGGTTGTTGTGCGCAGCCCGCAAATGCAGCGCATATTTAGGTAACAATCGGGTAAACCCCCGCTTTCGTAGGTTTTAAGTTTGTGAGGAGTCTCAGCATGTTCGCTGCCGCCATCTCGCTCGTCGGTCTTGCGGCGACCGTCTACCTTGTTTTGCGCGAGGCCAAGACCATTCGCGCTCAGTCGGGCACCGTTGCCAAAAGCGCTCTTGGGTGGAGCGTCGCCTTCGGCCTGTTCCAGCTCTTTTTGACCATTTGGGGCGCCATTGGCCTCGTCGCCCAAAACGAGCCGCTCGCCTTTGTGATGCTCATCCTGACCAATGCCATCCTCACCGGCTGCGCTTGGGCCAGTATCGCCCGCGACCGCATCGCCCCGCGCGTCTTTGCGTTCGCCTCGGCCGATGCGCCCACCCCCACCGGCAAGCTCGCTCGTTTGCGCGGCGCCTTTGTGGGCAAACCGCTCGTCGCCGCCGTCCTGTGCCTGCTGCTCGCCGGCGTCTTTGCGCTGCTGGGCATGGAGGTCTCGTCCAACCACGACTTTACCTGGGTCTACCCCCTGTGCATCCTGCTCGAGTGGGCCATCATCACCACGCTCATGGTCGGCCTGTTCTTCCTGTTCCAGCGCCACGGCGCAGCTCCCGCGGTCCTGGCCTTTGCCCTCTTTGTCCTGGGCATTGCCGAGTTCTTCGTCATCACGTTTAAATCCATGCCCATCCAGCCGGGCGACCTTTCGGCCATCTCCACCGCCGCCGCGGTCGCCGGCACCGGCTACACCTTCTCCATCTCGCTGTTCTGCGTGCTGTCCATGGGCTTTACCGCCATCGCTATGCTGCTGTGCGAGTACGCCGGCCTGGTGGCACCGCACCGTCAGAAGGGCGCCGCCAACGCCAAGCGCATGCTGCTCACCAATCTGCTCGTCGCCGTGCTGTGCCTGGGCGGCGTGACCGCGCACGTCACGCTCATCGACTACTACAACACCCTCGGCATCACCGTCTATACCTGGCGCCCGCTCGAGAGCTACTGGCGCGAGGGCTACCTGCCCGCCTTTATTAGTGCAGCGCAGTCCATCAAGCCGCCCAAACCCGCCGACTACTCCGTCGACGATGCCAAGGCCACGCTCAAAAAGTACGCCAAGGCCTACGACAAGTCCGACGCAGCCAAGAGTGACGAGCGCACCGCCGCAAAGGAGCAGTTCGACAGCGAGAAGCCCACGGTCATCGCCATCATGAACGAGACCTTCTCGGATCTGTCGATCTATCAGAACATGCGCGCCGGCTACGAGGGCCCGCAGTACTTTAAGAGCCTGTCCAACTGCCTCAGCCGCGGCAAGCTCTACGTGAGCGCCTACGGCGGCGGCACCGCCAATACCGAGTTTGAGTTTATGACCGGCAACTCCATGGCCAACCTGGGCTCGGGCGTGTACCCCTACACCATCTACAACATGGAAACGACCGGGAACCTGGCAGAGCAGTTCAAATCGCTCGGCTATTCCACCACGGCTATGCACCCCAATCACGCAACCAACTGGAACCGCGAGAACGTCTACAAGGACTTTGGCTTTGACCAGTTCCTGTCCATCAACGATTTCCAGGGAGCCGACACCTTGCGCGGCATGGTGACCGACCAGGCTACCTACGACAAGATTCTTGAGCTGCTCGACCAGAACGCCGATCCGCAGTTTATCTTCGACGTGACCATGCAGAACCACTCGGGCTACGATACGGGTCTGCTGCCGGTCGATAAGCAGATGCACCTGAATATCGACACGACCGATCTGGACGCCAAGACCGTCGAGGACGGCACGCTCTCCGATGTCGACGAGTATGTCTCGTGCATCGAGCAGTCCGACCAGGCGCTTCGCTACTTCCTAAACGCCCTGAGCAAGCTCGACCGTAAGGTAGTCGTGGTGTTCTGGGGCGACCACCAGCCGTTCTTCCCGTCCAAGTTCAACGACAAGTGGTTTACCGGCGAAGACGACGCCACGCACCAGGAACGTCTGTGGCAGACCGACTACATCATCTGGGCCAACTACGACGTTGCCGGCTGCGACCAGACGAGCGAGGTCGACGACCTGTCCACCAACTACCTGTCCACGCAGCTTATGCAGCTGATCGGCGCACCGCTGACCGACTACCAGAAAGCGCACATGACGCTGCGCGAGTCGCTGCCCGCCATCAACTCGGTGGGCTACGAGGACGCCAGCCTGCGCTGGGCGCTTTCCTCCAACGTCACCGGTGACGATGCCGCCGCCGCAGCCGCCACCAAGGCGCGCGAAGATTACGCCAAGATGCAGTACTACGAGATGTTCCGCGACGGCAAGAACGTGTACACCGAGCACTTCCAGACCGAGGCCAACGAGACCGACCCCAACCTGGCACCGGGCACGACCAAGATCAAGTAGCGGGTCGCTCATAACTGGTTCGTCTGCCCGGCGGCGCGGAACGTAAGGTTCCCTGCTCGGACAGTCCTGCTCGCACGGAGAGCACATTAAGTGCTCTCCGGCTCGT
>URNK01000046.1 GCA_900549195.1 uncultured Collinsella sp. | reverse complement strand
ATCCGGGGCCGGCGGCAAGAGCGGCTTTGAACCAGGGGTGCTGGTTGGATGAATGGTTAGGCACGATGTCGACGATGACCTTGATGCCGCGCGCGTGAGCCGCAGCGATCATGTCATCGAAGTCGTCAAGCGAGCCGAGACGTGGGTCGACATCGCAGTAGTCCGCCACATCATAGCCACCATCAACAAGAGGCGATGGGTAAAACGGGCTCAGCCAGATGGCCTCGATACCCAGCTGTTCAAGATAGTCCATCTGCTGGGTAATGCCCGCGATATCGCCCAGACCCGAACCAGTCGAATCCTTAAACGAGCGCGGGTAGATCTGATAGATCGCGGCGTCGGACATCCATGAGCGCGAAGAAGACTTTTTTGTAGCCATGGGGCGTATCTCCCTTGCAACGAGGTTATACGAGATGCCCACGATGATACGCCCAAGGCGAACATTCGCGGCAAACAGCGCCACAGCCACGACCCAAAACGCTCGCTCCCTCTCGGGTTCGAGCCCAGGCGATGGGTACGAAAAAGCCCGGCTACCGTAGTAGTCGGGCTGTTGCGCTTGGAGCGGACAACGGGGCTCGAACCCGCGACCCCAACCTTGGCAAGGTTGTGCTCTACCAACTGAGCCATGTCCGCTTGCGGGTTATTAATTTACGCGAGTTGTCCTAAAGACGCAAGTACTTTTTTCAAAAAAGTTGCCCAAAGCAAGTTCATGCAGGTAAATAACGCCAAGTCAAGGCGCTATGCGCACGATTCCAATGCCGAGCTAAACAGCTTCACCATCCGAACACGTGTGCCGGCGCCATCTGTACGACGGGCAACTTCCACATTATCGACGAGCATGCGCATAAGCTTGATACCGCGTCCGCGTTCCTCGGATGTTACCGGTTCGCTCGCTCCATCGATAGAATAGCCAGCGCCCCGATCAAGCACCTCGAGCACAACACGGTCCCCATAGGCCTGAACCGTCAGGATGCAGCCAACGCCGCCCGCATGGTCATATGCGTTACCCAATGCCTCCCCCAACGCCAATGCAACGTCATAGCGCTCATCACGCCTCAGGGGAAGCGATTCGAGGAGCTCGGCCACACGGTGCCGATAATACGGGAGATTCTCGATGCCTCGCCTTACTTCGACGCTCTTGCTCCATCGCGGCAACTCCCCCACCGGAATGGCGGGAATCGACTCCCGCGCCGGGCCCGCGACATGAAGGATGTCGACAAGTCGGGCAATTTCCAAAAAGCGAACGACCCCATCGGAGGCGTTAACGAGCGAAAGCAGTCCCTCATGCCTCATAAGCTCTCTAGCACGTGTAAGCAAAAACGCCAAACCCGTCGAGTCGATAAAGCCCACGGCCTGGCAATTGATGACAACACGACGCACGCCCCGGTCGATCAAATTATCCAACCGTCGGCGCAGTGCGGGCACCGAGGCGATGTCGATATCGCCCGGTGGCGTCAAAACCGCTATGTCATTCCACTCATTCATACGACCATGGTTCCCCAAAAGAGCTCGCTCGATGCACACGTATCTGCAACCGCGCAGATTTCGCCCGTCAGGCGTCGTGACCTACGATCGACCCCGTAAAAACTCAAGGGAGACCAGTGCGATGTCATCGTCCAGCGCCGACTCGGTAAAGCGATCAAGCTCGCCCAAGACCTTACCGCAGATTCCCGATACGCCCTCACCCGAGACAGAGAGCAGAAGGTCACGAAGGCGCTGCTCGCCAAAGAAAGCACCCGAGCGATCACGTGCTTCGATTGTTCCGTCGGTATACATAAATAGCATGTCACCAGGAGCGAATGTAAACACGCCCGTCTCGTAGACCATGCTCTCAAAGGCACCGATCACGCCCGATTGGCACCCAAGGAGCTCCACTTCTCCCCCGCAGGTCTCGCCGCCGCCACGCGGCGTCGACGACGGCCTAATGACCATAGTGGGAGGATGTCCCGCAGAGCAATAAGTAGCGCGGCCCGCTTTAAGATCGATCTTGGCGATAAACGCCGTCACAAACGTCTCGACCCTCGAAAAGCCCATGAGCATGCTATTGAGCGAGCGTGCCATACGGGCAGGCCCTGCACCCTCCCAGGCATAGGCCGTCAGCGCCGTCTTGACGAGTGCCGACATCGACGCCGCCTCAATCCCCTTGCCGGACACATCGCCCAAAATCATTACGGCACAATCGTCGGGAAGACGGACAAGCGTATAGAAGTCGCCGCCGACCAACGCAGAATTCGTTGCCGATAGGTATACCGAATCGGTTGCAATGCCCGGAACGTCACCAAGCGAATTTCTCATGCCAATCTGAAGCGTCTGAGCGATATGACGCTCTTCGCGCTTTTGAGACTCGCCTTCATAGATCAGCTCAAAGTCATGCGCCAGATGCACCAGGTAGTCGTATTCAAGGTCGTCAATTGGTTCTTGGCTGCCATCGCGGAGCAGCAAAGCGCGCCTCGTCGGCCCCTTGGCGATATCAGCGGGAACGATCGCATCGTTGTTCCGCCGACCGCCGCCCTCCGAGCGAACGCGTCCCGCCTCGAAGCCGGAATCGACATAGAGGCCCTGGCACGGCAGGCCATGAGCCCTCAACCATCCGCCCATAGGCATGGATTCGTCGACGCGGGTCAAGCGCACATGCTTAAGATCATCAGCACTCGCACCGCCCAGCACCGACGGCTCAAAACCATCGGAAGCGACCCCCAAACGCGCAGCTGGTGCGGTGGTGGAAAAGAAGAGCGACTCCGGATCGCCCGGCAACGGCACACGACTGCCGCCCTCAAAATCGATGACATAGGTTTCGAGGCCCGCATCATACTCCACGGGGCAGAAATGACAATTGAGCACCGTGCAGATTTCCGTCGACACCGCTCGCGAGGCGGCAACGGGATCATCGAGATAGGTAAACAGTTCGTCGCGCAGCAAATTGAGCGAGCGGCCGAGCTCCGCCGTGCGGCGCGAACGTAAGCTCGACGCCATGCCGACCAGCTGAATAGACAGGTAATCGCAGATGACCTCGAGCACGTTCACGTCATAGGCAAGTGGCGCCTGGGGGCGTTTCCAGCCAACTTCCAACACGCCAAGGACCTGCGTGCCGTAAAACACAGGAAGACAGATCTCGCTGCGATACGGGGGCATATCCTGCACGCGCAGCAAGTGCTTGGAACGATTGTCCAAATCCATGAACATACCCGAAGCAACCCGGTCGCCCTCAAGGTCCTGCTGGATCGACAGGCGACAGGCACGCGACTCGCGAAGTACGTAGGTCGGAATGCCCGCGCCGTACGGCATAAACTCGGGCAGATAGCTGTCCTCAAGCTCCTTAGAAACACCGCGGAGCTTAAAGCCGCCGCTCTCGGAAAAATAGATAGCCGCACCGGAGGCATCGAGCGTTCCAACGAGCTGATTCAAAACGGTATCGAGCAAGCTGGGGAGCTCATCGGTGCCCACGGTACTCATAATGACTGAAAGGGTACCCGAAAGGCGTTTATTCGCCACCCTAAGCTCCGATAGCGCACGTTTGAGCTGACGATCGTGGGAATACTGCTCTTCGATGCTGTGAAGCGCCACCAGGACACGCGGTGCACGACGTCCAAAGATACGCGGAGGCGTAACGGAACCCGCGCGAACCAAGACGGGAATAAAAGACCCGTCGCTCAGCTTGAGCATCAGCTCGCTCTCGGAGCCATCGGTCTCAAACGGCAGGCGATGTTCGGTCGCGCGCTCAAAGGCAGACGAGTACAGAACGTCTTTGACATCACCGCTGATGACGTCAGCGCGTTCCTCGCACATCAGGTCGAGCAAACGATTATTCACATGCAGAATGGTTCCGTCGAGCTCACAGATGATGACAGCATCGCTCGTGATCTCGACCAGTTGGGCAACGTCTGCCCACTCGTTGCGCTCAAGCGTTTCCATCGTGGACCTCACCGTCTATCGGTAACAAAAAAGCCTCCGAAGAGGCTTCTGAAATGCGATGGTGTCGGAGGCGGGACTTGAACCCGCATGACCAAAAAGCGGTCACTAGCACCTCAAGCTAGCGCGTCTGCCAATTCCGCCACTCCGACATGCTATGCTGTTGATTCGCAGTTCGTTTTGTTGGACCCGCGCGTTCAACGAGGAAGATAATAACCTATGATTCGAGAACTGTGCAAGCACTTTTTTGAAAAAAGTTTATGAATTTGTAAATGCGCTGGTAAATCGATATGTCCGGCCCCGTATCGGTGTTGCCTCCCAGCGCGTCCTCGGGCATGAGCGATATTTTGCTACGCACTTCATGCTGCAAAATATCGCTCCCCCTGCGGAATGCGCCGGGAGGCACCACCGATACGGGGCCTGCAAATACGTACTTCAGGCACAGTTCTCAAACATGTTCTGGGGGCTGATGCAAATTTGGTGGCTCGGCTTTGCCGAGCCCTTATATGGGGAGGCCGGAGCTAAAGCTCCGGCCTCGCTCAATTTCTTATTAAACTAAGTGAGCGATCAAGGAATCGCACTCCCCCTGCCGAGTTGCCGCAGGGCCCGTGCTGGACTTAGTTTTCAGAACATTCCGCAGACCAGGAAACCCCCTTATCCGCAGCTCCGAAGGAGCAGGATAAGGGGGTTTCCATGGTCGAGGACGTTCTGAAAACTAAGTCCAGCACGGGCCCGGACAAACAACCGACTACAGGTCGATGTGCGATTCCTTGATCGGGAACGGCTCCGCGAAGTGACAAGCGCAGCAGTGACCCGGGGCAACTTCCTTAAACTCGGGAAGCTTTTCGGAGCAGATGCCCTGCGCGATCGGGCAGCGCGTGTGGAAACGGCAGCCGGTCGGCGGATCCAGCGGCGACGGCGGATCGCCGGCGAGGATGATGCGCTTGCGGGTCTTCTGGATATCCGGATCGGGCACCGGCACGGCAGACAGCAGCGACTGCGTGTACGGGTGGTGCGGCTCACTGTAGAGCGTCTTCCAGTCCGAAACCTCGACCATCTTGCCCAGGTACATAACGGCAACGCGATCGGAGATGTGCTGCACGACGGACAGGTCGTGGGCGATAAACAGATATGCGGTACCGAACTTGTCCTGGAGCTCCTTAAGAAGGTTCAGAACCTGGGCCTGAATGGACACATCCAGAGCGGAAACCGGCTCGTCGCAGATGATCAGCTTGGGCTTCAAAGCGAACGCGCGGGCGATGCCGACACGCTGACGCTGGCCGCCCGAGAACTCGTGCGGATAACGGTTGATGTGCTCGGGATTCAGACCGACGACGTCCAGCAGCTCGCGGACGCGCTCGATACGCTCCTCCTTGGTACCCACGCCATGAATGGTCATGGGCTCGGAGACGATCTCGCCGATGGTCATACGGGGATTGAGCGAAGCATAAGGATCCTGGAAGATAAACTGCATCTCGCGACGCATGTCCTTGATCTCATGCTTGCTCATCTCGGCAACGTCTTTACCCTGGAAGAACACCTTACCGGCGGTCGGCTTGGTCAGGCGCATGATGGTGCGACCCGTCGTGGACTTACCGCAACCAGACTCACCAACCAGACCAAAGGTCTCGCCCGGATAAATCTCGAACGAAATGTCATTTACTGCAGAGACAACACGCTTGGAGAAGCGCTTGGCGAACATGCCGGACTCAGCGGGGAACTCCTTAGAGAGGTGCTCGACCTTCAGCAGCGGAGTACGCTCGTTGGTATCTGCCATTACGCCTCGCCTCCCTTCTTGGAATCCTTGCGCGTACGGGACGTCTCAGGAGCGTTCTTGAGGAACTCGGGGTCACCGGAGTAGTGGCACGCAGAGTAATGACCAGACTCGGTGACAACGCGCTCGGGGCGCTGCTTGCGGCACTTGTCCGTCGCATAGGGACAACGAGGAGAGAAGACGCAGCCCTCAGGCAGGTTCATGAGCGAAGGCGGGTTGCCGTGAATCGGCGTAAGCGGCTTCTTCTCTTCGATGGCCTGCTCCGGGATGGAGCGGATAAGGCCCCAGGTGTAGGGGTGGCGACTCTCGTAGAAGATTTCCTCAGCAGTACCGAACTCGACGGGACGGCCGGCGTACATAACCATGATCTTATCAGCCATATCGGCAACGACGCCCAGGTCATGGGTAATCATGATGATGGCGTTGCCGTTCTTCTCCTGCATTTCCTGCATGAGCTCGATAATCTGAGCCTGAATGGTAACGTCCAGAGCCGTCGTGGGCTCGTCGGCAATCAGGATATCGGGATCGCAGGCAAGAGCCATAGCGATCATGACACGCTGACGCATACCGCCGGAGAACTGGTGCGGATACTCATTGACGCGCTTCTCGGGCTCGGGGATACCCACGAGGTCCAAAAGCTCGGTAGCGCGCTTGAGCGCCTCCTGCTTGGAGTAGCCACGGTGCAGACGAAGGCCCTCGCCCACCTGCTTGCCGATCTTATAGACCGGGTTCAAGGAGGTCATAGGATCCTGGAAGATCATCGCGATGTCGTTGCCGCGAATGTGCTGCATCTCCTCCTCGGTCATCTCGAGGATAGAACGACCGCGATAGCGAACGTCGCCGCCCTCGATCTTTCCCGGAGGCATCGAGATGAGGCCCATGATGGTCATGGCGGTCACGGACTTACCGGAGCCGGACTCACCGACGACGCCCAGGGTCTCGCCGCGATCGAGCGTGTAGGAGACACCGTCGACAGCGCGAACAACGCCATCCTCGGTGTGGAAATACATCTTAAGGTCATCGACCTCGAGCAGATGCTGGCCCTCAGGAACCGGCTGGTCCTTCAGGTCCACATAGTTCTTGTTCTTCTTCATCCTTATGCGTCCTTCATCTTGACGTCGAGGGCGTCGCGCAGACCGTCACCCAGCAGGGTGAAGGCGAGCACCGTCGAGAGAATTGCCAGACCGGGCATGATCATCATCCAGGGAGCGGTCAGAAGATACTGCTGACCGTCCTGAATCATGGAGCCCCACGAAGGCGTAGGCGGAATAACGCCCATGCCGAGGAAGGACAGAGCGGACTCGGTCAGAATGGCGCCACCAATGTTCATGGTCGCGTAGACCACGATGGAGGCGACGGAGTTCGGGAAGATGTGACGTACAACGATACGAGCATCAGATGCACCCATCGCGCGCGCAGCATCAACATAGTCGTTTTCCTTGACGGTCAAGATCGCAGAGCGGAAGACGCGCGCAATCGAAGGCCAGCCGAGAATACCGATGGCGATAAAGACGTTCTGAAGACCACGGCCGATAACGGCGATCATGGCGACAACGAACAGCACGTACGGGAACGCCAGGAAGATGTCCGCACAGCGCATGATGATCGTATCCCAGATGCCGCCGTAGAAACCGGCCAGAGCACCCATGACCAGACCAATCAGCGTGGAGATCGCGGTGGCCATAATTCCGACGGACAGCGAAACGCGCGCACCGTAGATAACGCGGACAAGAATGTCACGACCAAGGGCGTCGGTGCCAAACGGATGCTCTGCACACGGAGCCAGCAGCGACGTCTCGGCCATAGTGGTCGAGTCGGAAGCCGTCGGAGAACCGAGCCAGGGCTTAGCCCACAGATCTGCGGTCAGGGCAACCACAACGACGATGATGATCCAGCAGACACCGATAACGGCGAGCTTGTTCTTACGAAGACGCTTAAAAGCGTCGCCCCACAGCGTGCGGGACTTGGCGGGAGCAGATGCGACCTTGGTGGCGGTAGCCTGCTCCTGAGACTGAGAATCAGTTTCCTGCATGAGACGTACCTCCCTTAGGCCTTATCCGACGGACCGCCAAGGCGGATGCGCGGGTCGAGGAATGCATAGCTAATGTCGACGAGCAGGTTGATCACCATGACGACGACAACGATGAGCGTAACGCCGCCCATAACGATGGGCCAGTCACGCATGCTAATGGCGCGATAGACCTCATAGCCGATACCGGGCCAGTTAAAGACCGTCTCGGTCAGGATGGCGCCCGAAAGCATGCCACCAAAGTCGACACCAATATAGGTAACGACGGGGATGAGTGCATTCTTAAGCGCATGCTTGATGATGATCGCACGATTGGAGAGACCCTTGGCCTTTGCCGTACGGATGTAATCCTGGTTCATGACGTCAAGCAGCTGCGAGCGCATAATGCGGGCAGCGTAAGCGGTCGAAACCGAAGCCAGCGTAATGGTCGGAAGCACATAGTGCATCCAATCCTGATACTGAGAGCTGGAACCACCGGCACCCGAGATCGGCATGGAGAATGCACCGCCCGTGGCGTCCTTGAGGATGACGCCAAAGAACAGCTGCAACAACATACCGAGCCAGAAGGCCGGGACCGCAACGAGGATCGACGTGGTGAGCGTTACCAAAATATCCCAGAAGGAATAACGCTTTACCGCCGAAATGATACCCGCACCGATACCCATGATCGCCTCGAGTACGATGGCGCACGCGGCAAGTTTGACCGTATACGGATACTTCTGGGCGAAGATTTCCGTAACCGGCAGCTTGCGCTGATACGAATTGCCCAGATCGCCATGAAGCAGGCCGTTCATGTAATACAAGTAACGGTCCACGAGCGACGTTTGAACGGGGTCGCCGTTCTCGTCAAGGATCGCGTTGCCGTCCTCGTCCGTCTGGACCAGGTGATAGCGAACACGAAGCTGAAGCTCCACCTCGGGGGACAGAGCCTTGTCTCCACCGATCAGCTTGATCGGATCTCCCGGCACGATATTCTGGAGGGCGAACAGAATCAGCGTAACGCCCAAAAACACCGGGATGAACTGAAGCACACGTTTAACGATGTACTTACCCATACCACTCCCCTATCTAGGGATTAACCTAAATGGGATGCCGATCGCCAGACCGGCATCCCAAAATTACCATCAGCCAGTTTACCCCAGGTTAGGGAGAACTGTATGTTTCCCATGAGGTCTACGTAAATACTTGACCCTCACGGAAGCTGCAAACTCTTAGGCGAGCTCAGCGGTACCCAGATCGGCGTGCTTCTGCGGATCGACATAGAGGTGCTTAATGCGATCGGAGCCGGCGATGGTGTGCGTGTAGAACATAATCGGGATGACCGGGCAGTCGGCAGCGACCATTGCGTCGGCCTCCTGCATCTTAGCGACGCGCTCCTCGTCGTCAACAATAGTACGAGCCTCGTCGACCTTGGCGTCGAACTCGGGGTTGTTGTAACCGGAGCGGTTGTCGCCACCGAGGGAGTCGGAGTGGAACAGCGGATACAGGAAGTTGTCCATGATCGGGTAGTCGGCAATCCAACCCAGACGACCGAACTGATAGTTAAAGTTCTGATACTGCTCGAGCAGGGCAGACCACTCAGGGGTATCGGAGACAGCGGTAACGCCAACCTTGGCGAGGTCGCCGATGATGGACTCCATGATCTCCTTGTGGCCACCGTCCTGGTTGTAGGAAAGGGTCACACTAATGCCACGGTCACCGTTGGCACCGGCAGGAGCAACCTTGTCGAGGTACTCGTTAGCCTTGTCGACGTCGTAGGCGCAGAACTCCCATGCGCCCTCCTTGTAGCCATCGATGCCCGGAGGAACAATGCCGTCGGCGGGGGTACGGGTACCCTTGAAGATGGTCTTGCAGATGGCCTCACGGTTAATGGCCAAGGAGATGCCCCTACGCAGGTCGGCGTTGTTGAACGGCTCGGCCGTGGTGTTGCAGGTCAGATAGTACGTGGAAGGCTCGGCGCCGAGCAGCATGCGCTCGCCGTCACCCATGGTGTAGCCGTCCTTGGACACGCCGCGATCCTTCTTGGCGGCATCGATCTGAGCGACGGGAACGTCGCAGACATCGAGGTTACCGGCCTGGAACTCCTTGTAAGCGGTCTCCATGTCCTTGATGACCTGGAAGTGGATGCCATCGATCTTGGCCTTGTCGCCATAGTAATCGTCGAACTTCTTGACGTTGATCTCCTGGCCATCCTCCCACTTGCCGTCCATCATGAACGGGCCGTTACCGACCGGGGCAAGATAGAAGCTCTTGACATCGGACTCGGCGCACTCGGGAACCGGGGCCAGAGCCGGATGAGAGGCGACGAAGGGGAAGTCAGCGTAAGCGGAAGACAGCTTGACGACGAGGGTCTCATCGTCGGGGCACGTAACACCGCTGAGCTCGGTAGCGTTACCGGCAAGCAGGTCGTCATAACCCTCGACCATGGAAAGGTGATAGGAGACCTCGGAAGGGCCGTACTCGGTAGCGATGGCCGACTTGGTGTTGACCAGACGCTCCCAACCGAGCTTGAAGGACTTGGAGGTAACGTCGTCACCGTTGTGGAACTTGGCCTTCTTGATTTTGAAGGTAAACTCGGTGGCGTCGTCATTGGACTCAAAGGACTCGCAAGCCAGCGGAACGATCTCGCCCTTCTCGGCGTCGTAAGAGGTCAGAGCGTCAAAGAGCTGGTACTCGACCTGAGTGCCCTGGTCCTCCTGGACGTTGTAGGGGTCGATGCAGACCGGGTTGTTGATGTAGAAGTTCAGCGTCGAACCGGACTCAGAACCGGAAGCGTCGCCACCCTTCTTGCCGCATGCGGCAAGAAAAGCCATGGAGCTCGCAGCAAGGGTACCGCCAACGAAGGCGCGACGACCCATAACGGGCTGGTGGAACATAGAATCAGCCATGCCATCCTCCTTATGAGATAGGACAAAGAAATGTTCAGTCGGACACATGTCGAGACAATCCGATCCGAACCATAAAAACGTCGCCCGTCGCTATGGCTGGTTATGCACAACGGACCAACGTTTCGCAATACAGTAGCGCATTTTATGCACGATTTGGGGCTAATTCCGGTCAACGGTCAAGAATTTCTTTAGTTGGGCGAAGTATGTGGGGATATTTTGACTCTGTTACAAATTTGTAAACAAAAAGGGTCCCGCACTTGCGGAACCCTTTTCAATTATTTCTGTCTCTTATACACATCTCCGAGCCCACGAGACTAGCGCTCATCTC
>URNK01000045.1 GCA_900549195.1 uncultured Collinsella sp. | reverse complement strand
GAGATGAGCGCTAGTCTCGTGGGCTCGGAGATGTGTATAAGAGACAGGTGCCCAACATCGCCCGTGCGCTCGACGATCTTAAGGCCGCTGGCTTTTGGGTGGGCGGTGCCTCCGAGCACGCCGAAGGCAGTTGCTGGGATGCTCCCTTCGAGGGCCGCGTGGCGCTCGTCATGGGCTCCGAGGGCGACGGCATCTCGCGCCTGGTGCTCGAGAAATGCGACTTTTTGACCAAGCTTCCCCAGCGCGGCATGACCGAGAGCCTCAATGTTGCCCAGGCGACCACGGCGCTGTGCTTTGAGTGGCTGCGCCGCAACGCTGGCGAGCTCATGGGGGAGGAGTAGCGCATGTCCAAAAAGAACCGTGCCAAGTCCAAGGCCAAGCGCTTTGGCGAGGGCTCGGCCAAGCCGATTGTTTCGGCCGCGACCTATGGCGTGGGCGGCAATGCGTTTGCGCAGGCCATCGCCGACCCGGTCTCGACGGTGCACTCCAACAAGCCCGAGCTGCTGGTGGTCGACGGCTACAACGTGATCCACTGCACGCCGCGCTACGAAAAGCTCGTGTACGACCATTCCGACGATCCGTATTCCAGCGACGTTCACGATATGGCGCGCACCGCCCTCATCAACGACGTCGCCGCCTTTGCCCAGGGCCGTTACGAGGCCGTAATCGTGTTTGACGGCGCGGGCAATATCTCCAGCGAGCGCCCCAACCTACCGGCCCGCGGCGTGCGCATTGAGTTTTCGCCGACGGGTGTTTCGGCCGATACCGTGGTGCAGAAGCTCTGCATCGAGGCACGTGAGGAAGGTCGCGCGTGCTCCGTGGTATCGAGCGACGGCACGATCCAGGCCGTCGTCATGGGCAAGGGCGTTACGCGCATCTCGAGCCGTATGCTGGTAGACGAGATTAAACAGATCGATAACGACGTTCACGAGGCAGAGGAAGCTCCGCAGATCAAGATGACTCTGGGCAGTCGCCTGAGCCCCGATGCCCTGGCCAAGCTCAAGGCCCTGCGCGGGAGGTAGGGAAGTTGGCGGGGCAATGCTGCCTCGCTAACTCCATTCAGCGATGTCGATCATTCTTTCGAGGCGCCACGTTAGCGCCTCTTTTAGATATGGCAGCCTTGCCGTGAGCGCGTCGTTTCTGGAAAGAATCTCGATTGCCTCGTCAACGAAGCCTTCGAGTTTGTCGCCGTCAAACCAGCCCATGTCCTCGACGAGCAACATTTGTTTGGCGGGGCTTGAATGAAATTGTGCGCTGGTAAAACTGTGCTCTCCCGCCCTAAGCTCCTCTAGTGATATGTTGCACCAGAGCGATGAGCCCGAATCGAAGATGGGGGCAGGTCTGCAAGCTTGCGTGTTTACGTTTCGCACGAGGCCGAAGTTGCGCCAATGACGATCGTAGTTGGCAATGATGTCGTTACATACGATCATGCGGTCAAGGGCATCCTTGACGCCTGTCACCCCGAGCTCCTCGCAGTTTGCTACATATCGCTCGTAGTCGGTTAGCCGTTCATCTGCGTTTGCGTGCTGGTTTACATAGAACGCAGGGACATACTCTTCTTCATCAGTTAAGAAGACATCGCATGTGCTCAGGGCGGAAGTGCCCGTGCCCTCGAGCGAGTAAGGCACATAATCGCAGGCGTTTAGGATGCGACGGTGGAGCGCGGTCGCCACCAGCTCGTTATAAGGTTCCTGGTCCAGGTGCGCTCCTGCCTTATGCAGAATTCGACGTTCGCCCTCGCACGTCCAGTACTTTTGAAGATTGCCGTCCGAGGTGTTATCGGGCTTTGCGGCAGCCGCTTTTCCCTCTGGGGCAAAGGGTGCAATGGACAGCGAGACGTCATCAAAGGCGTTATTGAAGAAGTTGATATCCTCCCAGGTGAGACCGGAACCTTGGGGCCTAATCCAATACTGGTCGGATAAGGAGAGGCCGAGATTTCGCTGGACGAGTTCATCGGGAACATCGACTGCGGCTTCTGCAAGCAGGGAGGCTAGCCCAATGCGTGCGAGCGGGATACCGCGGCCGCGCCACCAGATGCGGAAGGAGTCTAGCGATATGGGGCTATTAGGGCCAAATACTCCAATAGGGGCGTGGGCGTAATCGATGTCGGCACCGATGTGGGTAAAGTCTTTTCGCGATGTACTGTAGACCAGCTGAGCGACTTCGTACGTGCGGTTCATGAGGGTGAACGCGATCTCGCTCTTACCGTGGCCGCGGCGGGGACGTCCCCCCGTTTTGGTCACAGAGCGGAGTCGCGTGTCGACGCTGTCTTTGTCGATGAGCCATACACCAGAAGCCTTGCGGGCCTCAAGTGCTCCGTTTTTTATGAGCTCCTGCACCCTGCGCGGAGTGATGCCGAGCAGCTCGGCGGCTTCTTTGGTAGTAAGCATCGCGAAACCCTTCGCCAGAACGAATAGTTTTATATATAGCAATTGTAATTAAAACTATTCGTTCTGGCGAATGGTTTTAAGATTGAGGGCGCACTGACAGAAATGAACGGGCCTGGTACGCGTTGTTGCTGGATTTTGCATATTTGTATAACGCCGTGCGGCCTGTTGCGCCCCGTCCGCAATTCCTTTATTCTTAACTCGCTTCGCGTGAAAGCGCCAAGTGTGCCAGTGTGGCGCAACGGTAGCGCAACTGATTTGTAATCAGTGGGTTGCAGGTTCGATTCCTGTCACTGGCTCCATGAGAGTTTCGGGCTCTGTTCCCTTGTGGGACAGGGCCCGTTTCTATTTATGTCGATAAGTCAGCGTGTTTGGCGCCAACCAAGCTTCAGGTTTGTCTCGATCCGTAACACGAGTGGGCTGAAGACCCTCCTTATAGTTACAGATCGAAACATTGCCAAGGGAAGGCCGATAACATCTCGATCCGTAACACGAAGAGGCTGAAAACCGTTCTTACTGTTACAGAATGAGACGTAAGCGGGGGTTTCTGCGAAACATCTCGATCTGTAACAGATAGGGGAGGAATAACCCTCTTACTGTTACAGGTCGAGACATAGGCCGGGGCGAGGTTGGTCATCGTCATCGAGCGTGGATTATCGGACACACGAGCGTGGAAAATCTTCCGCCTAGTGAATGAGCGTGGATAATCTGCCACTTTGGATTCGATGGCACGGCAAAGTGGGAGATTATCCACGCTCGATTTCAAACGGAAGAAAATCCACGCTCGATTTTGCCTGGGAAGAGCAATCTTCTGTCTGGGCAGCCCCGATCTCGACCTATATATAGGTGCAAATAAGCTGGTATCGAAGTTCGATACTGAAGGTGTACTCCACTACAGCAAAGTGTTACCTTGGGAAACGTCACCTCAGTATCCAAAACCACTGTCCTTCATATCCAAGCTCAATAAAACCGCAGGTCACGGCTATATAGATACGCCCGGCACCGTGTATCTAGAGGTTTTCGTTGACAGCCCCCAAGGTGGCATCGTATTATCTTCTTCGTTCGCGGGGGCGGTGGTCCAAAAGACCAAAGGACCTGCGGATACTTGAACGATTGGGAGTTTGCCCGAGTGGTTAATGGGGACGGGCTGTAAACCCGTTGGCTCTGCCTACATAGGTTCGAATCCTATAGCTCCCACCCGTCAAGTGCCTGTATAGCTCAGTCGGTAGAGCACTTCGTTGGTAACGAAGAGGTCACCAGTTCAAGTCTGGTTGCAGGCTCCATCCGGCGGTGTAGCTCAGTTGGTTAGAGCACACGGTTCATACCCGTGGCGTCACTGGTTCGAATCCAGTCACCGCTACCATAGGTAACACGGTGGCTTCTCAATAGTATGTTGAGAGGCCACTATGGTATAAAGGCAAAGTCCCGTCCGGGGACGACCTGTTTAGAGGAGGGCTTTATGGCCAAAGAGAAGTTTGAGCGCACTAAGCCGCATGTTAACATCGGCACCATCGGTCACGTCGACCACGGCAAGACCACGCTGACCGCCGCCATCACCAAGGTTCTCTCTGAGACCGAGGGCTGCAAGGCTGACTTCACTGCGTTCGAGAACATCGACAAGGCTCCCGAGGAGCGCGAGCGCGGCATTACGATCTCCGTCTCCCACGTCGAGTACGAGACTGCTGCCCGTCACTACGCTCACGTTGACTGCCCGGGCCACGCTGACTACGTCAAGAACATGATCTCTGGCGCTGCTCAGATGGACGGCGCTATCCTGGTCATCGCTGCTACCGACGGCCCCATGGCTCAGACCCGCGAGCACATCCTGCTCGCCCGTCAGGTCGGCGTTCCCTACATCGTCGTCTTCCTGAACAAGTGCGACATGGTCGACGATGACGAGCTCATCGACCTCGTCGAGATGGAGACCCGTGAGCTCCTCTCCGAGTACGATTTCCCCGGCGACGACATCCCCGTCATCCGTGGCTCCGCTCTGGGCGCTCTCGAGGGCGACGCCAAGTGGATGGACGCCATTCGCGAGCTCATGAAGGCCGTCGACGAGTACATCCCGACGCCTGCTCGTAACAACGACCTCCCGTTCCTGATGGCCGTTGAGGACGTTATGACCATCTCCGGCCGTGGTACCGTTGCTACTGGCCGTGTCGAGCGCGGTGAGCTCAAGCTCAACGAGCCCGTCGAGATCGTCGGCATCAAGGATACCCAGAACACCGTCGTTACCGGTATCGAGATGTTCCGTAAGTCCATGGACTTCTGCGAGGCTGGCGACAACGTCGGTCTGCTGCTCCGCGGCATCAAGCGTGAGGACATCGAGCGCGGCCAGGTTCTCTGCAAGCCCGGTTCGGTTACCCCGCACACCAAGTTCACCGGCGAGATCTACGTTCTGACCAAGGAGGAGGGCGGCCGTCACACCCCGTTCTTCGATGGTTATCGTCCTCAGTTCTACTTCCGTACCACCGACGTTACCGGTACGGTCAAGCTCCCCGAGGGCACCGAGATGGCTATGCCTGGTGACCACATCACCATCGAGGGCGACCTCATCCACCCGATCGCCATGGAGGAGGGCCTGCGCTTCGCTATCCGCGAGGGTGGCCACACCGTCGGTTCGGGCATCGTCTCCACGATCATTGAGTAAATTAGCTCTTTGATATAGCTGACTTAGAGAACCCGGCACTTATATGGGTGCCGGGTTCTTTTCTGCAATGGATATTGAGCCGTTGCTGGTGTCGAGAGGATTGATAATGGTCCTGGATGCACCGTCGATTAGCTCTCGATGGCTTCATTGATGTGTTCCAAATATGAATGGATCCACCGAGAACCAATTGACTCGAGGTTTTCATTGACAGCACTTACGTGGAGCTGATAAAGTAACAACTCGTGCCCGTACGGGGCGGAAATGAAAGGTTCAGGATACATGCGTACTCTAGTTACTCTTGCGTGCACTGAGTGCAAGCGCCGCAACTATACGACCACCAAGAACAAGTCGACCATGCCTGATCGTATGGAGATCAAGAAGTATTGCCCCTGGTGCCGTCACCACACGCTGCACAAAGAGACTCGCTAGTCTCTAGTCACATACGCCAGTAGTTCAATTGGTAGAGCATCGGTCTCCAAAACCGAGTGTTGAGGGTTCGAGTCCTTCCTGGCGTGCCAGTCATTATTCCGTAAGCTCCCACTTGGGGGCTTACGGTTATTCATGTATAAGCGCATTGCGCGGAGGTAACCCAAATGGCCAACAAGAAGAACAAGAAGAAGGCTCAGCAGCCGGCACCTGCCAACAAAGCTGCCGCCAACTCCAAGGTTGAGGCCAAGAAGGCCGTTGCCAAGAAGAACGAGAAGGCTGCGAAGTCCAAGAAGAACGAGAAGCCTGGTTTCTTCGCCCGCACCAAGAAGTATTTCGCTTCGGTCAAGTCCGAGATGAAGCGTGTCACGTGGCCCGATAAGAAGGAGCTCGTGAACTACTCGGTTGTCGTTTGCGCTTCTCTGATCGTCGTCGGCGTCGTCATCGCTCTGCTCGATGCTGGCTTTGGCGAGGCTCTTGCTCTGTTCTCTGGATTGAGGGGCTAAACCATGTCTAAGCGTTGGTACGTCGTTCACACTTACTCCGGATACGAGAACCGCGTAAAGTCCGATCTCGAGCATCGTATCGAGACCATGGGCATGCAGGACCGTATCTTTGATATCGAGATTCCTATGGAGCGCGTCACCGAGATCAAAGAGGGTGGCAAGCGCGAGACCAAGGATTCCAAGATCTTCCCGGGTTATGTCTTGGTCCGCATGGAGATGGATGACGATGCTTGGACGTGTGTTCGCAACACGCCCGGCGTCACCGGTTTCCTGGGCGGCAACGGTAAGCCCGCACCGCTTTCCCGCGATGAGTACAATAAGATGACTCGTCGTCCCGGTAAGGGCGATTCGCCCAAGCGCACCTCGGTTGATATTCAGGTCGGCACGTCCGTCCGCGTCACCGATGGCCCGCTTACCGACTTTGATGGCAAGGTCTCCGAGGTTAACACCGAGGCTGGCAAGCTCAAGGTCACGCTGATGATCTTTGGCCGCGAGACGCCGGTCGAGCTCGACTTTAACCAGGTCGCTGTCATCGCTTAAGTTTTCGTCCGTTCGCGCGAGCGTGCTTCTTCTGTGACTGCTCATCTCAGGAGTGCTTCTAACACGTGCGTGCTTACGATATAGCAAGTACTTCACACTCGTGATTCGAAAGGAATGACCATGGCTGAGAAGAAGGTTGCCAACGTCATTAAGCTCCAGATTCCTGCTGGTGCAGCAAACCCCGCTCCTCCCGTCGGCCCCGCCCTGGGCGCTGCTGGCGTGAACATCATGCAGTTCTGCCAGGCCTTTAACGCCGAGACGCAGGACAAGAAGGGTGACATCATCCCCGTTGAGATCTCTGTCTACGAGGACAAGTCCTTCTCCTTCATCACCAAGACCCCGCCGGCGGCTCACCTTATCAAGAAGGAGCTGAACCTCAAGTCTGGTTCCGCTAAGCCCCAGGCCGACAAGGTTGGTCAGCTCTCCCAGGAGCAGCTCACCAAGATCGCCGAGATCAAGATGCCGGACCTCAATGCCAACGACATTGACGCCGCCAAGAAGATCATCGCCGGTACCGCCCGTTCCATGGGCGTCACCATCGCTGAGTAGCGATTTCTTATGGTAACGACGGGTGCTCCGACCGGGGCGCCCGTTAAATGTGTGCAATAGGGCACACGATACGATGTGGGAGGGCTCACGCCCGTTTAACCACAGGAGGTAATGCACATGGCTAAGCATGGTAAGAGCTATAACGCCGCTGCCGAGAAGATCGACCGCGCCACGCTCTACACCCCCCTTCAGGCTGCCAAGCTCATCAAGGAGCTCGACACCGCCAAGTTCGACGAGACCGTCGAGGCCCACTTCCGTCTGGGCATCGATACTCGTAAGGCTGACCAGAACATCCGTGGTTCCATCTCCCTGCCCCACGGCACCGGCAAGACCGTTCGTGTTGCCGTCTTCGCCGAGGGCGAGAAGGCCCGCGAGGCCGAGGCTGCCGGCGCCGATATCATCGGTTCCGACGAGCTCGTCGCCCAGATTCAGAAGGGCGAGATCAACTTCGACGCCGCTATCGCTACGCCGAACATGATGGCCAAGGTTGGCCGCATCGGTAAGATCCTTGGTCCCCGTGGCCTCATGCCGAACCCTAAGCTCGGCACCGTGACCATGGACGTCGCCAAGATGGTCTCCGAGCTCAAGGCCGGCCGCGTTGAGTATCGTGCCGACCGCTACGGCATCTGCCACGTGCCCCTGGGCAAGAAGTCCTTCTCTGAGCAGCAGCTCGTCGAGAACTACGCTGCCCTGTACACCGAGATCCTGCGCGTCAAGCCCTCTTCTGCTAAGGGCAAGTACGTCAAGTCCATCTCCGTGTCTTCCACCATGGGCCCTGGCGTCAAGGTCGATCCCGCTGTCCAGCGTGACTTCCTGGCTGAGTAACTGCTAGTTACTGCCTGAGCAAAGCAAGCATTGCTAAAGAAACCCGGTTCCGCCTCGTGTGGGACCGGGTTTCTTGCTATCGCGTGCCAAAACCACCTCAAAGGGGTCAGCGTCCCCTTTGAGGTGGTTACCAGGGTGTTCTGGCTGTTGAGGACTCGATAGCATCGTGGCGTTTGAGCTCGCGGCGCATGGTTTGCGAATTGAGCCAGGCTGCCTGCCAGCCACGGATGGGGTAGCGCGTCTGGTCGAGCTCAAACTGCGTATAGCCGCAGGCGTTGATGATCGTCGTTCCACACACATGCTGACGCTCGCGCTGAAAATCGTAGCCGTAGCTTTGGTGCACATGCCCGTGCACCATGTAGTCGGGATTCCAGGATTCGAGTGCTGTGTTAAAGCACTCGAACCCTCGATGCGGCAGATCGTCCAGATCACCCATACCGGCGGCGGGTGCATGGGTAAGCAGAATGTCGCACCCGCCGACCATCCTAACCTTACGCGACAGCTTACGCATGCGCTTGGACATCTCGCGTTCGGTGTACATGTTGGCGCCGTCGCGATAACGCATGGACCCGCCAAGGCCCGCAATGCGAATCCCTCGGTACGTGTACACGCTGTCCTCTACGCAGATACATCCACCCGGTGCATGACGTGCGTAGCGGTCATCGTGATTGCCGCGCACGTAGATGAGCGGTTTGTTGATGACCGTAACCAAAAACTCAAGATAGTCCGGGTCCAGATCGCCGGCGGACAAAATCAGGTCGACTCCCTCAAAGCGTTCCTTGCGAAAGCACTCCCAAAGGCATCGTTCTTCGGTATCGGCTATGGCAAGGATTTTCATAGGGCAGGGACTTTCGGCTCATCGTCGAGCTGCGGAATGGTGCCTACCACGTTGTCCGCCAGCCAATTCATCTCGACAATCTGCGTGCTCGGCAGCGGAGGGAAGCCTTCGATCTGTACCACGCCGTTCTGGCTGTGGAGCTCGCCGCCAAAGGGGTTGATGGATCCCACAACAATGCCGTTGCGGAGCAACTGCACGAGTTTGCGCGTTTGGTAGGGTAGGCCCGGAGCGTAACGGATGTCGATAACGCCGGAGCTCATGCCATACCAGTAGTTGACAGCGCGCACTTGGTTGTCGTCGCTGGTCTCGTCCCACGTGCCGTGAAGAAGGCTGCGAACGATGAGCTCGTAGTAACGGCCCCAGTTCCATACGGGCATGGCGATGCCGATGACTTTGCCGTCGACCAAGCGGTGAAGCCCGTAGGCCGTTGGGTCTTCGAGCGACTTTGACATGTCAGCGCCGGTCATGACGCTTACGCCTTCGCGGCACATGGCTTCGGCAAGACCACCGGCGGGAACATCGCCCCAGGTGAGGATTACCTGCGCGCGGGGGTCGAGCAGCGAGGCGCCAATCGCAAAGGCGTTGATCTCGCTGAGTGCGCCCGAGGCGAAGACCGACGCGTGGTAACCGATGCGGTGGTTGTCCGCCATGCTGGCGGCAAGGGCGCCCAGGAGAAACTTGGCCTCGTACATCTTGCCAAAGTACGAACGGACGCTTTGATGGGGAAGGCCGATAGAGCAGTTGAGGAACCGAACCCGGGGATACTCAACGGCAGCCCTGAGCGTGTATTCCATCAGGCGGTGCGAGGTCGAGAAGATGACGTTTGCTCCATGTTTGACAGCCGTTTCCACGGCGGCGTAGAACACATCCGGATCGTGACAGTCCTCGAACGCCTCGGTGCGCACGATACCGCCAAAGTGCTCATCGAGATACTGACGCCCTTGGTCGTGCAGGCTGTCCCAGCTCGACGTCGCACAGGGGAACTCATGGATAAAGGCGATGCGCAGGGGGTTGGCCGTCGAGTAGACGGTCTTGCCCATAAAGAAGTTGAGCACGCCAGCGGTGGACTTGACGGGCGTTTCTTCCTCGTCGACGCCAGGTGCTTCGACAAGATCGACCTTGTCCTCGTCATTTTTGCCGGCAATGACCAGCTCGCGCCAAATCTTGCACAGGCGGTTTACGACGATATCCGTCGGCGTATCCAGCAGGCGGTCCTGGTTGTACACATTGAGGTACACGAGCATGGCGTCGGCAGGCGTAATGTCCAGGTGGTCGCCGCCTGCGCGAAGGTAGGCGCGCTTAAAGAGCAGGAAGGTGTGGCGCAGGTAGTCGACCTTTTTCTGCGGCCATTTTTCGATAAGGTTCTGACCGAGCATCTTGGCGAGCGTTTCGTAGCTTCCCTCACGCGAGAACTCGATCTCGTATAGGGGGCAGACGCGCCAAAACGCGCAGAATTCACCGTACAGGCGGCTTTCGACGGAATCCCATGTGCCGGGGTAGAGACGGGTGACCCTGGCCGAAACCGTTGGAGCGTCCAGGAATTTGAGGACACTGACGCGTTTGTTGCCTTCCTGGACATAGAACCGATGCATGAACTCGGTGACGATGATGGGGTCGCGATAGCCCTCGGTTACCTGGATGTCGTAGAGGTTGGACCACTTGCGGGCGAACTCGGTGTTAAACGGCAGCAGAGGCATAAAGTTACACGAAAAGGCGGACTGACGGCCTTTGGTGACCGTGCCGACGACCATTTCGAGCGGAATATCCCGCAGGCCGACGCTCACTCGCTGACCTAAGGGGAGCTGAGCAACCAAACTGTCGAGGTCCGTAAGGTATGGATGCTCGCTTTGGCTAATGGCGCGTCGGCGTCCTTGCTCGCCGCGCTTGCGTGCTTGACGATAGGCCTCTTCCATGATGTTGCTCCCTTAGTCGTTTAAACAACTATATAAACCATGGTACCACGAATGAAAACCACCACAAAGGTGCCTGTCCCTTTTTGGCGGGTTAGGCGATGATAGGGGCGATGGCGCGGATGCAGGCGTCGGCTGCCGTGAAGGTGGTGCTGTCGTCGCTGACGATAAAGATGATCTTGCCCTTAATGCCAAAGTCGCCGATCTCGCTAAAGAGCACGTAGGGCTCTTTGTCAAAGCCCGAGATGGGCGAGACGGCCGTTTTGGTTGCGCTCGTGAGCTCGTCTGCCAGTGCGTCGAGCGAGGCCCACTTGGACGTGTCCTTTACGGCAACGGGCACAGCCACGCGCCCAAAGGGCATCAAATGCACGAGCGTGTTCTTGGAGATGTTGGAGTTGGGGACGATGATGGTCTGCCCGCAGGCATCTTCGATGGTCGTGTGGCGCCAGGTGATGTCCTGGACCTGTCTCTTATA
>URNK01000044.1 GCA_900549195.1 uncultured Collinsella sp. | reverse complement strand
GGCGCGCGCAGAGAGGGGCGATGCCCCGCTGGCCTAGCCTGGAAGAAAAAACGGAATAGACGGACCGACCGTCCGGCTGAGTCTGGGAAGAGGTGCCGGGCGGCGGGCGGAGCATGGCCACCGGACCTATCGAAACACATCTCCACCGTTCCTTCAACTGGGAAAACGGCGCCCCCGGGGGCCCGTGAGGGGCCGCGGGGGCGTTCGGCTAGCTGCGGGAACGGCCTATTCGCTCAATGTGTTCGGTTGAGATCGGAAATCAACCACCACAAAGGTGCCTGTCCCCTTTGTGGTTGTGAGGTGCTAGGGGAAGAGCTTCATGGCTGCGTCGTGGGCGGCGTGCTCGTAGGTGTCGTCGAGGGGCTTGAGCGGCAGCAGGGCGGCGGCCTGCGCATCGCCGCGGCGCTCGAGGGCGTGCGCGATCAGCCAGTCGGCGAGTTCGGGGTTCTTGGGCAGCGCCGGCCCGTGCAGGTACGTGCCGATGACGCCCTTGTAGATCAGACCCTCAAGGCCATCGTCGCCGTTGTTGCCGGTGCCCGTGACGACGGACGTTCCGAGTGGCGTGGCCTCTGCATCGAGCAGGGTGCGACCTCCATGGTTCTCGAATCCCACAAAGGGCTCGGGTGCCAGATTGGTTTTGACGGCTACGTTGCCGATCAGGCGGTCGGAGCCGCGTACGGTTTCGGCGGCAATGACTCCCAGACCCTCAATACGATTCTCACCCATATAGTACGAACGGCCGAGCAGCTGATAGCTGCCGCAGATGGCGAGCAACGAACCGCCATCCTCAACATAGGATGCGACCTTGTCTTTTTGAGCGAGCAACTCGTGTGCCACGGCCAGTTGGTCGCGGTCGGAGCCGCCGCCCATCATGACGATATCGGCATCGGTGAGATCGAGCGCCTCGCCCATGCGGACCTCGTCCACGCGCACGGGAATGCCGCGCCAGGCGCAGCGGCGCTCGAGGGCGATGACATTGCCGCCGTCGCCGTAGAGGTTAAGGGCATCGGGATACAGGTAGACGATGCGCAGCGGGCGCGAAAGCTCGACTGGCGCGATGCCGACAGGAAGAGCGCTGCCGTCGGCACGGGCTACGGCGCGCCCGGCAACAGCGTCGGCGGTGGAACCTTTCAGCCCGTCGAGCTCCTTGACCAGCGGCGGGAAGGCCGTGTAGTTGGCGACGGCGTAGAAGGTGTCATCGGCGGCCTCGTCTGCCACGGCGCCAATTGCCTGCGCGACGTCCGAGATAATCGCGGCATCGATGCCGGCGTACTTGAGGCGCACCTGCATGTCGTGCGCGCGCGTGCCTCCGGCAAAGGCGACAAGACCCGGCGTGTCGGCGATGCGCTCAAAGTCGACGTCGTAGATCCACGATACATCGTGTCCGTCGGCGTCGTTGTCGTTGAGGAAGAAAGCGCAGAGTCTGCCGCCTGCCGTCTTGATGGACTGGATTTGTCGATCAAAGCCTACGGGATTCTTAGCCAGGTTGGCCTCGACGGTGCGGCCGGCGATATCCCAGCGGCCCATGCGTCCGCCGGCGGGGACGTAGGCATCGAGCGCAGGCTGTAGAAACGCCGTGTCCACGCCCAACTCGCGTGCGGCAAAGAAGGCGGCGGCAACGTTATAGACCATGTACAGGCCGTTGTAGCGCGTGGCGATGTGTGCGGCTGGCGCGCTGGAATCAGATCCAAACACCAGGTCAAAACCATAGCCGTTGCAGCCGAGCTCCACGCCCGTCACGCGACGGACCAGCGCGGGACGGGCCCAGCCGCACGAGGGGCAATGGTAGGCGCCGAGCTGGCCGTATTGCACGTAGTCATACTCCAGCGGTGCGTTGCACTGTGAGCAAAAACGTGAGTCGCTAATACGGTCGGACTCGGTGTTGGTGGCGCCGTCGATGCCAAAGGCGATGCTCGCGTTGGGAACGCGCGCGGCGATTGCGGCACACAGCGGGTCGTCGGCGTTGTAGATGAGCGTCGTTGCCGGCGAAAGCTCCAGCGCGTGGGCGATGACGTCCTGGGTGTGGTCAATCTCGCCGTAGCGGTCCAGCTGGTCGCGGAACAGGTTGAGCAGCACGAAGTACGTCGGCTTGAGCTTGGGCAGGACGCGCACGGTGTAGAGCTCATCGCATTCAAAAACGCCCACGCGCTTGCCGCCGGCTCGCTTGAGGCCGCTGCGCGCCTCGAGCAGTGCACCCACCACGCCCGGCTCCATGTTGTTGCCGGCGCGGTTGCATACCACGGTGGCACCGCTGGCGGCAACAGCGTCGGCGATGAGGTTGGAGGTGGTGGTCTTGCCGTTGGTGCCGGTGATCACCACGCTGCGGTCGACAAGGCCGGCAAGGTCGCTCAGCAACTCGGGGTCGATCTTCATGGCGATGCGGCCGGGGAGTACGCCGCCCTGGCGCTTGAGGACGGAGCGCAGTCCCCAGCGAGCGATATCGCTCGAGGTGCAGGCAAGAGATGAGCGGAGGTTCATGAAACCGTTCCTAACGTAAACGACATGGTCGGGTCGAGTGCGTCACTAAAAACCGTAGCGGCGCGCAAATTCCTGGGCAAGCTGCGACACGTCTTCGCAGGCATTGGCCCAGGGGGCAAAGTCGGGAGTGTCCGAGATAATACCGTCCGCTTCCCAAACGGCCTGGTGCGAAAGATCCCAGGGATCGTGTGGCTCGGGCCGGCAGGGAAGGTACGGTGTCTGGTACATGGGGTTCAGTAAGAAGAACGCACCGCCCTCGCAGCGGTTAGCGAACTCACGCAGCGCACGCACTGCCGGACGCATCTTGTTTGTTTTGAACAGCAGAATCGTGCGGGCGAGCAGGTACCAAGGAGAGTTCTCGAGCGCGTCAGCCCCGATCTCTTCCTCGAGCTGGTGGGCCAGGGCAAAAAAGCCGTCCTCGTCTTCCAAGCGAGCGAGGGCGAGTAGCACGGTGCCTGCAGCTCGGGTGGGATAGCCTTCTGCCTTAAGAACACGGCGGGCGTAGTTGGCGGCAGCGCGGTAGCGGGCGCTCGCCATGCACAGATGCGAGATGGCCTCAAGCGTGTGGAGCCACCCGATAAGTGCCGGCTCGCTCACGGTGAGATCTGCCGCCGTCACACCGTCCGTCAAAACCTTGTTGGCCCAGTAGTGTGGGGCCTCCATATCGAACCCGGGCACACTTTGCTGCAGGTAATCGGCCGTGGTCGCCTCGAGCTTCATCAGGTCGCCCAGGCAGGCGTCAACGGGCGTGTCCGCCAAAATGATGGCGAGCAGCTGGGCATCGACGGCCAGCGCATCGACGCGGACAATCTTGAGCAGCTCATCTCGCATGTCGTCGAACAGACGATTGCGCGTCTGCTCGAACTCCTCGTCGCTGCCCATGTCCTCGATGCGATGAAGCTCGTCGAGCAGGTGGCGATGAACACCGGCGTAGGACAGCAGCGCCTGGGCATGCTCGGACTGCGCATACTTTTGGGGATTCGCGCTAATGTCGTTATGGACAAGCTCGCGTGCTGCATCGGTGAGCTCGGGGTGCGACGCCAGATAGGTGCGCTCCAGGTAGGCGGGGATGTAGACGCTCGGATCCATTAGAGGTCTCCTCCCTTAAACGGCAAACCCTGCTCGGCCGCCTGCAGGATGCGCTCATCGATTTGGGAACGCACGATATCGTTGGTGGCGACCCAGGCGGCAAAGCTGGCGTTGTCGGGGGCGCCCAGGCCCTCCTGCAGTACCGGCGTCGCCTCGGACAGCGCAAGGACAAGCTCGTCGGTGGAGCCCGCACCCACGTTGACGCGGGCATAGACGCCATCGGGAAACTCGGTTTGGAAGTAGAGTGCCTCGGCTGCGTGCGGACACGAGCGCGCAAGGATGCGCAAGTAGTGCTCGGCGCCCTCGTAGTCCAGCTCGCGCCAGGCTGCGCTCATCAGTGCGATGAGCGTCCACGGGTCCAAGTCGCGCTCCGCATCTTTGGGGCGGCGGCGCAGCGGCGTGTTGGCAAGATAGGGCACGGAGTGAGCGGAGCGAAAGCGCTTGAGCTCCTCGGCGGGGTATTCGAGCTTCGCCATGGCGAGCATCGCGGTGTGGCGGACGCCGGCGGGATCGTTGGGGGCAAAGTCCAAGCTGCGATTCGCGGCTTCGAGCGACATGCGGTAGCGTCCGCTAATGAGCGCGCGCGATGCCAAGGCGGCAAGCCAGCGCAGATAGGGACGGCGCGTAAGGTCGCCTGCGGCCTCGCGCTCGTAGGGGTCCTGGGCCGAGGCGATTTTGAGCGCTAGGTCGTGCTCGACCTCATCGCACTTGGACACCAGGTACTGTACGTATTCCTCGTTGGATTCGGCGGTGAGTGCCGTCAGCATGCGCTGAGCGTCCCAGTTGGCCGGATCGAGTGCGGCCGCCTCGCGGAGCATGTTCTCGGCAGCTGTCTCTTCTTGCTCTGCTTGGGTATCGTCAGGGATAAAGGGAATGCGGTAGTCGACAGCCTCGACCACCTTGGCAATGAGGTGCCCGGCGCGGTCGCGGTCGTGCACGATGAGCGGTGCGGGGTTGCGGGTGAATTGTTCCATCAGACGCTCTACGGCGGCAGCGTCGGTGAGCGGGATATTGTCGCGGCGCAAGGCCTCAAGAACGAGGCGATGGCAATCCTCTTGAATGGGATCGAATGCCATGGGGCCTCCTTTGCTGCGGTTAGGGTTCAAATGTTTCTATATAAGGTTCTAGTTTACCCGCATGTGGCACACCGGGGGTGCCGCACTTGGACTTGCACCTTTGCACCACGAAGACGGATGTCGCACAAATGTCGGCACCTTGGACGACCGAGTGGTATCACGGTGCCGCAAACGGTCGATTTTTGGCGGCGAACGGTGCATATTTTGGAGGGGCACCGTCCTGCCCGGGATATGTAGTCAACCTTGATAAAACGTTTGCCCAGCTTGGGAGTATGAATGCCGTACAAGGGTCTTCAGGGATAGAAAAAACGTTTCATCATTGGCGGCTTTAGGTGAATAACTGACCAACCAGAACGGTAAAATAGTGTTTGTCTGAGCGTTGAGACGTTTAGACATCGCGCATTGTCATCGCCGGCAACGCGCAAACCGGTCCTAACGGAGCCAATTGGGTGCTCCGTTATATACGCAAGTCTAAGAGGGGCTTGTTTAGGAGGCACAGTATGGGACGTTTTACCAATCCTCGCGATCTGTACTTTGGTGAGGGCGCTCGCCACGAGGTGAAGAACCTCAAGGGCAAGAAGGCCATCATCGTTTCTGGCGGCAGCTCTATGCGCCGCGGCGGGTTCCTGCAGGACGTCGAGAACGACCTTAAGGAAGGCGGTTTCGAGGTCAAGCTGTTCGAGGGCGTCGAGTCCGACCCGTCCATCGAGACGGTCATGAAGGGCGCCGAGGCCATGCGCGAGTTCGAGCCCGACTGGATTATCGCCATCGGTGGCGGCTCGCCCATCGATGCCGCTAAGGCCATGTGGGTCTTCTACGAGTATCCCGAGGAGTCCTTCGACAACATCATCCAGCCGTTCAGCTTCCCTGAGCTGCGTCAGAAGGCTCATTTCTGCGCCATCTCCTCTACCTCCGGCACCGCTACCGAGGTCACCGCGTTCTCCGTCATTACCGACTACGCCAAGGGCATCAAGTACCCGCTGGCCGACTTCAACATCACTCCTGATGTCGCCATCGTCGACCCCGAGCTCACCTACACCATGCCCGCCAAGCTGTGCGCTCATACCGGCATGGACGCTCTGACCCACTGCATGGAGGCCTACGTTTCCACCTGCGCCTCTATGTTCACCGACGCCAACGCTCTGCACGGCATCCGCGAGATCGTCGAGTGGCTGCCCAAGTCCTATGCTGGCGACCATGAGGCCCGTCAGCACATGCACGAGGCTCAGTGCATCGCCGGTATCGCCTTCTCCTCGGGCCTGCTCGGCATCGTTCACTCCATGGCTCACAAGACCGGTGCAGCCTTTGAGAACGGTCACATCATCCACGGTGCTGCTAACGCCATGTACCTGGGCAAGGTCATCCAGTGGAACTCCAAGGACCCGCGTGCTGCCGAGCGTTATGCTTACGTGGCCAAGGAGATCCTGCACCTTCCCGGCGAGACCAACGAGGAGCTCATCGCTGCGCTCGTTCAGAAGATTCGCGACCTCAACGATCAGCTCAACATTCCGCAGTCCATCAAGGATTACGCGAATGGTGGCGTGAAGGTCGACGCCGAGAACCCGCAGATGGTTTCCGAGGAGGAGTTCCTCGCCAAGCTGCCCGAGATCGCCGCGAACGCCGAGCAGGACGCCTGCACGCCGGAGAACCCGCGTGAGACCAAGGCTGCCGACTTCGAGAAGATCCTCAAGGCCTGCTACTACGACACCGACATCGATTTCTAATCGACTCTTGTTATCGTAACGAGGGGCTCCGCACGTATCCGTACGGAGCCCCTTTCTTTTTTCTTTTAGAGAATGGGATAGTTATGGCTGCAATTTTCAATAGCCCCAGCAAGTACATCCAGGGTCCGGACGAGCTCGCCAAGCTCGGCTCTTACGTTGAGCCGCTCGGCGCTAAGGCCCTCGTCATCGTGACGCCTTCGGGCAAGAAGCGCGTCGGTGCCAAGATCGAGGGCGGCTTTGCCAAGGCTAAGGCCGAGCTGCTGTTTGAGGACTTTAACGGCGAGTGCTCCAAGGGCGAGGTCGATCGCCTGGTTGCGCTCGCCCGTGACAACGGTTGCGACATCATCGTCGGCGTCGGTGGCGGCAAGATCCTCGACACCGCCAAGGCCGTTGCCTATTACCTGGAATCCCCGGTTATCATTTGCCCCACCATTGCTTCGACCGACGCCCCGTGCTCGGCGCTTTCGGTGCTTTATACCGATGACGGCCAGTTCGACAAGTACCTCTTCCTTAAGGCAAACCCCAACATTGTCCTGATGGATACGACGGTTATCGCGGCGAGCCCAGTGCGCCTGACGGTTTCCGGTATGGGCGATGCGCTCGCAACCTACTTTGAGGCCCAGGCGACGCATGATGCCGACGGTGGTACTTGTGCCGGCGGCAAAGGCGGAATGGCCGGCCTGGCGCTCGCCAAGCTCTGCTACGAGACGCTTATGGCCGATGGCGTCAAGGCCAAGGTTGCGCTGGAGAAGGGTGCGCTCACGCCTGCCGTCGAGCACATCATTGAGGCCAACACGCTGCTTTCGGGCATTGGCTTTGAGAGCTCGGGCCTTGCTGCTGCTCATGCCATCCACAATGGCCTGACGATGCTGCCCGAGTGCCACAGCATGTATCACGGCGAGAAGGTCGCCTTTGGCACTATCGTCCAGCTGGTACTCGAGGATGCTCCGACTGAGAAGCTTGAGGAAGTCTTGGGCTTCTGCATTGAGCTGGGCCTGCCGGTCACGATGAAGGAGCTGGGCGTTGCCGAGGTTACGCGCGAGAAGGCCATGATTGTTGCCGAGGCCGCGTGCGCGCCCGAGGACACCATGTGCAACATGCCGTTTGAGGTGACGCCCGAGATGGTCGCAAACGCCATCCTGGGTGCTGACGCGCTGGGCCACTACTATCTCATGGATGAGTAAATCAAGCTAAGGAAGGGGCAAAGCCGGCAGATGGCTTTGCCCCTTTTTGCTATGGTGCAAGGGGGTCAGGTTGCTTTGCACCAATGTTGAGTGAATGAAGGGGCGGATTCTCGTATGGCACTTCCCATGGTATATGGCGGTCCCGGTCGGTATGTTCAGGGGCCGGGCGAGCTCTCGCGTCAGGGCAGGTATTTGTCATGGTTGGGCTGCGCCGCCTATGTCTTGTTTGACCAGGGCACCGAGGATCGGCTGTGCAGGCAGATCGTCGATGGATTTCTGGACGAAGATCTAAGCGAGCCATTCTTTAAGATCTATAACGGTCCGTGTACGGAAGAGGCCGTTGTCGAAATGGCTAAGGAAGCCCGGGCCGAGTATTGCGACATGGTGGTGGGTATTGGCGGCGGCAAGATGCTCGATATCGCCAAGGCCGTTGCGTTTTATGCCGAGTTGCCGTTGTGCGTATGTCCCACGGCGGCGTCGATGGACGGTCCGTGCAGCGCGATTTCGGTGCTGTATCACGAGGATGGGTCGTTCGACCGCTACCTGATGCTCGAGAAGAATCCAGACTTGGTCGTGGTCGATACCAACGTGGTCGCGGCGGCCCCGCTGCGTATGACGGTCGCTGGTATGGGCGATGCGCTGGCAACGTATTTCGAGGCGCGTTCGTGCGCCGCGGCGCACGGCGCCAACGAGCACGGTGGCGCGCCGGGACACTTGGCCTTGGTTGCGGCTCGTGCCTGCTATGACACACTCATGGAGTGCGGCGTCGCTGCCAAGCGCGATCTCAAAAAGGGCCGTATATCGCCGGCGGTTGAGCGCCTGATCGAGTGCAATATTCTGCTCTCGGGTGTTGGCTTTGAGAGCGGTGGCCTAGCACTTGCCCATGCCATAGCCAACGGCCTGACGATTCTGCCCGAGTGCAAGGCCATGCATGGTGAGGCCGTGGCGTTTGGCCTGGTGGTGCAGCTGCGCCTGGAGCGTGCGCCCGAGCTTGATCAGGTGCTCGAGTTTTGCCAACGCGTCGGTCTGCCGACGACGCTTGAGGAGCTGGGCCTTGGCGAGATTTCGGATGCCGATTTGCAGAGTGTTGCAAATGCGGTCTTTAGAAATGAGCGTAATATGGCCAACGAGCAGGCAAAGATGACCAAACAAAAGCTCGTGCAGCTCATGTGCGAGGCATAATTGGCGCTTGATTGACCTTGTGCAATCGAGGCGGCGATAGGCCATAGACTATTTGCCTCAAAGGTGCGCCGCGTGTAATTTGCCCGAGGCGTGGGCCGATAGCGTATCATTATCTCTTGCTTGTTTGCACTGCTCAGGGAGGGGCCGCGCATGGCGCAGGAACACGATCTGTTTGATGACATTATCGAGATCAGCAAGGGTTTCGACTTTCTTAAAAACCCGCTTGGCGGCGTGACCGATGCACTCGATCCGTCGGCGCCGCAGTGGAATCCTGCCGACTACAAGGAGCGCCCGCGCGGCAACACCATTCCGTGCCTGACCTGCAAAAACGAAAAGAGCGGCTGCACCGCGTGCATGGACGTGTGCCCGGTCAACGCCATCGAGGTCGAGGAAGACGCTATCGAGATCCTCGACTCTTGTCGCAAGTGCGGCCTGTGCGCCGCTGCCTGCCCGACCGAGGCGATCATCTCGCCGCGCCTGGCGCCTAAAAACCTGTATGACGATATCGTCTCTGCTGCTACGAGCCACGAGACCGCCTACGTCACCTGCACGCGTGCCCTCAAACGCATGCCGCGCGAGAACGAGGTCGTCGTTGCCTGCGTGGGCGATATTACGGCCGAGACCTGGTTCTCGGTACTGGCGGACTATCCCAACGTGAGCGTCTACCTGCCACTGGGCGTGTGCGATAAGTGCCGCAACACCGGTGGCGAGGACATTCTGGGCGAGGCCATTGCTACCGCCGAGGAGTGGGCGGGTACGGGCATGGGCCTGGAGGTCGACCCCAAGAGCCTCAAATGCCATAAGCGCCGCGAGTACGAGCGCAAGGAGTACATGGATAAGATTGCCCGCACCACGGGCCTGACGGTGACCAAGCTCAATCCGGCGACGGCGGCGCTGGCCTCGGTGACGCAGAAGTTGAAGGCTCACCGTCACCAGATCACGCAGCTCGAGCGCACGCTCAACACCATGTGCGGCACCACGACGACCAAGCGTCGCCGTTCGCTCACGCACGGGCGGCAGCTGGTGCTCTCGACGTTGCAGAACCACCCCGAGCTTGCCCAGAATATGCAGGTGAGCACACCGGAATGCGATTTTGACAAGTGCACGTCGTGCGGCGAGTGCGTCAACGTGTGCCCCACGTTTGCCTGCGATTTGGTGGGAAGCGGTCGCTTTGCACTGGAGTCCACGTATTGCCTAGGTTGCGGAGCCTGCGTCAAGGTGTGTCCCGAGCATGCGCTCAAGCTGGTCGAGCACGATGCGTCCAATCTGGTCGTTGTCGACCCCGAGGCCGAGGAAAAGGCCGCCCAGAGGGCGAAAGCTCACGAAGAAGCTGAGAAGGTCAAGGCCGAGGCAAAGGCCAAGCTCGATAAGATGCTCGACCAGGTGGAAAAGCTCGCGGATTAGCTAAAAGAGCGTAAATGATGGCCGGTGGGACAGGTACTGCCCCGCCGGACAAAAAAGTTGCGGTGGAATAGTTCCTGTTTTGCCCTTAAGCTGGCCATTCTAGGAACTATTCCACCGCAACTAATAAATGGTTAGTTCATGCTGCTTTGGTGGCCGGTTCGACCGGTACCGTTGCGCGTCACGGTTTCATGGAGCAAAAAGAACCCGGGGACCTGTTTGGTCTCGGTGTATTCCATAAGGATGCCGTCGGCGTTGTAGGTCTGCCCGCGTATAACGGCGAGTGCGTTAAAGTCGTCGAGATCGAGCACGCGCGTATCCTCGGGCGTGGGATGCTCGATCGTTACATCGCGTTTGCCCGTGGCAATTTTAATGCCAAGATCTTCTTCGAGGTAACGATAGATCGAGTCGTTGACAATCTCGGGTGTCAGCCCCGGTACCTGTGAGCTTAGGTAATAGGAGTCGTCGGAGCACACGGCTTGTCCGTCTGCATAACGGATGCGTTTGGCGCGTGTGAGCTCACAGCCTTCGGGAAACCCGGTAATCTTGGAGAGCGCCTTGCTGCAGATGAGGAGCTCAAAGACGGTGGTGACAGTCTTGAGCTCAAAGCCTCGGTTGACCGCGATTTCCTTAAAGGTCTCGAGTCCGCCGCCACCACGACTCTTCTCGTCACTGATGTTGCGAATGACGCGCATGCCTTTGCCTTGCTGGGGGAGCACGTAACCATCTGCCGCAAGCATCGAGATGGCGCGACGGACCGTCATGCGCGAACAGTCGAACAGCTGCGTGAGCTCGGTCTCCGAAGGCAGATAACTCTGATAGGCGTATGTGCCGTCGTCAATCGACTGCTTCACGTTGTCATAAATAGTTTGGAAGATGGCTCGCGCCATGACGGTCTCCTAGAGCTGAGTGCGCGAGCGGTGGATGAGGACCGCTCGCGCAGGTGTCGATCGATTTACTTGCTGGGGTCGATTATATATTTACCCATGGCACGCAGAGCTGGGTCTGACAGGATGGCGCCGAGTTCGTCGAGGGAAGCCACCTTGGCGACCATCGAGGATACGTCGAGCCTGCCAGAGTCGATGAGCTCGAGCGCGCGACGCTGCGTATAAGGGTTGATGTAGGACGAGGTAAGCACAAGCTCCTTCTGGAAGACCTCGAAGGGCTTGACGGTGATTGTCTCATCGGGCTTGGTGAGGCCGAACATCATGACCGTAGCCTCTGTCTCTTATACACATCTCCGAGC
>URNK01000043.1 GCA_900549195.1 uncultured Collinsella sp. | reverse complement strand
CTCGTGGGCTCGGAGATGTGTATAAGAGACAGCGCGCACTCACCGGGGGCGATATCCAGTGCGCCGGCCAGCGCGGGCGCACTCACCGGGTCGCTCGACACCAGCAGCAGTGCCTCGAGAGCGCCTTTGAGGCTGTTTGCATCCAGCGTGGAAAGGGTTGACATGATTGCGGCTCCTATTCGGTGAGCTCGGGGCCCTCGCCGGGCACGTAGGCCTCGGCGCCCTCGACGCGGTTGATGCGGATGGTTCCAAAGATCTCGTCCTGGTTCAGCGTGAGCGAGCCGCGCTTGGCAAGCTCCAGCATGGCCAGGAAGGTGACGACGAGCTGCTCGGTGGTGGCGTCGCCGTCCAGTAGCTCGCGGAAGGTGCAGGTTTGGTGCGCCATGGTAAAGCGGTCGACAGAGGCCACGGTAAGGTCGAGCGGCACGCGATGCGGCGCCACGTGCTCGGCCTCCAGCAAGAAGGTCTGCCGTTTGCCATCCAGGTCGGCACAGATAACGGCCAGACCGCGCAGGGTAATGCCGGCCAGATAGTCGGGCATTAGGCCCAAGAACTCGGGGTCGGGGCCGGCCACACGCGGGTGCATGCGGCTTTCGGCCTGCATGCGGGCACCGAGGGCCGCAGCCGCGCCTTTAAACTGTTTGTAGGCAATCAGGCGTTGGATCAGGACCTCGCGCAAGGCGTCGCCGTCGAGCGTGCTGAGCTCCTCGAGGTCTTCGTCGAATTCGTCATCGTCTTCATCGACTTTGCGCGGGGCCTCCTGCGGCACCAGAGAGGCGGCCTTGATGTCCAAAAGGGTTGCCGCGACCAACAAAAAGTCGCTCGCCACGTCCAGGTCCAGCGCCTCGATGCGCTCGGCCTCGGCCAGGTATTGCTCGGCCACCTCGCTAATGGAGATGGCGCCGATATCTACTTTTTGGCGGGTTACCAGCTGCAGCAGCAGGTCGAACGGTCCGCTGTAGACCTGCGTCGACACGCGATACGACATCTTCGACCTCCTTTGACGGCGCCTTCGCGGCGCGGTTTGGGTGCATGTTACAACCGTTTTGCACGGTCGACCTGTAAGTTTACCTTAGATGCCGGCGATTGCGAAGTTGAGCAGCTGCTCAGCAAGCGGATACACGGTAACGTCGAAATAGCGGCCGATCACATCGATGCCGGTCCACATGGGCAGCAGGTACAGAACCAGGATAAGGATCGGCATGGCGTATTGCTGCAGACGATAGTAGTTGGCGAGCGCCTTACCTTCGAGGAACGGCACGATGATCGACGAGCCGTCGAGCGGCGGGATCGGGATGAGGTTAAAGAACGCGAGCGACAGGTTGACCACGATAAAGGTGGCACCGAAGTTCATGATTTGGGACGCCACGGCAAAGGACATGCTGACATAGAGATTGCCGTATGCCGTGTGCATGAGGGCGGCCGCAAGGCACGCGAGGGCGATGTTCGATGCGGGGCCGGCTGCGCTAACCAGGACCTCATCGCGCTTGGGGTGCTTGAGGTTGTTGAGGTAGACGGGCACGGGCTTGGCGAAGGCGAACACCGGGCCGCCGGCGGCAAGCATGAGCAGCGGCAAGATGATGGTGCCAAACGGGTCGATATGGTTGAGCGGGTTGAGCGAGACACGACCGCGCGAACGGGCCGTCTTATCGCCGAGTGCCCAGGCCGCGGCGGCGTGCGCACTCTCGTGGATCACGATGCCGACGATGACGGCGACCGCGCTGGCGAGCAGGTTCATGAAGTAGCTGCTGGACATAACAATCCCCTAGCGGACGCGGCGCGAGGCGCGCGTGAGCAGGTAGTCGGCCACAAACAGGATGACGGCCACGATGGCGTAATCTAAGCGGAACACGCCGCCAAAGGGCGAGGTGATGACGCCGTAGCCGGCGATGGCACTCGGCAGTGCGCGCGAAAGCTCGACAACAAAGCCGACGATCTGCAGCTTGGCGGTCAGGCCGCTAAAGCACAGCAGCACGGTCATCGCGCTCATAAAAATGCCGCAGATGCGACAGGCGATGGCGATGATGCTCATCGCCACGGCAGCGGCCTTACGAGAGTTCACGCGCGGTCTCCTCTTCGATCTGGGTGGAAAGTTCCAGCCATTCGTCCTCGAGCTTGGGCAGCTCTTGCTTAAGGCCGTTATATTCCCCCAGCGCGGCGTTGAACTTGTCCTGATCGGCATAAAGCTCTTCGCTGGCCATCAATTCCATAAGCTCGTCATAGCGGGCGCGTTTTTTGTCGAGCTCAGCCTCGATCTTCTTGAGCTGGTTGCGCACGCCCTTGAGCTTTTTGTTGAGCGCAGCGCGGGCCTGGGCCTCGGCGCGCTTTTGCTCCTTGGTCTTTTTGCCCTCGGCAGGCTTGGAAGCAGCGGCGGGCGTATCGGGCTGGGCTGCGGTGACCTTAGCGGACTTGGTCGCGGCCGGCGTACTCTCCCCTGCTGCTTCGGCGGCGGCGCGGGCTGCGAGGTCCTCGCGCTTGTAGAGGTAGTAGTCGTAGTCGCCGTCGTAGACCGTGACCTTACCATCGCGGATGTCGATCACTCGGTTGGCAACGGCGCGCACCAGGTGCTCGTCGTGGCTGATCAGCACGATGGTGCCGGGGAAGTTTTGCAGGGCGTTTTCGAGCATGTCCACCGAGTCGATGTCCAGGTGGTTGGTGGGCTCGTCCAGGCACAGGAGCGCCTCGGGGGCCACGAGCATCTTGGCCAGTGCCAGACGCGCTTTTTCGCCGCCAGAGAGGACGCGGACCTGCTTTTCGATGGAATCGTTGTCGCTAAACAGGAAGGCGCCCAGCAGGCTGCGCTGCTGCGGCACGGTCCACTTGGGCGTGACGGTGTCGATCTCTTGCAGGACGGTGTTGGACTCGGTCATGCCTTCGAGCGCGTGCTGGGCATAGTAGGCGACGCCGACGTTGGTGCCCAGGTCCCGGGTGCCGGTGGTGGGCGGCTCCAGGCCGGCGAGGATCTTCATGAGCGTGGACTTGCCGGCGCCGTTGGGGCCGACGAGCGCCACGTGCTCGCCGCGGTAGAGCTTGAGGTCGATATCGCTGTAGATGTGCTTGTCGCCGTATGACTTGGATACACCCTCGAGGCCCACGACCATGTCGCCGGAGCGCGGTGGGTCGGGGAACTTAAAGTCGATGTGCTTGTGACCCTCGGGCAGGATGACAAGCTCCTTTTTGATCTGCTCGATCTTGCGGATGCGCTCCTGCGCCTGGGCGGCCTTGGTGGGCTTATAGCGGAACTTGTCGACGAAGACCTGCATGTGGGCGATGTCGCGCTCCTGGGCGGCGCGCTTGGCGCGCATCTGCTCCAGGTTGTCCTCGCGTTGTTTGAGGTAGCTGCTGTAGTTGCCGGTGTAGGTGGTAACGCGACGGTTTTCGAGTGCGGCGACGTGGTCGACGCAGGCGTCCATGAAGGCGCGGTCGTGGCTGACGATGAGTACGGCGCCGTCGTAGTTGGCGATAAAGCCGCGTAGCCACTGGACGCTCTCGAGGTCCAGGTGGTTAGTGGGCTCGTCCAGCAGCAGCAGGTCGGGGTGGCGCAGGAAGAGCTTGGCGAGCGCGATGCGCATCTGCCAGCCGCCCGAGAACTCGGAGCACGGGCGCTCAAAGTCGGTGACCTTAAAGCCCAGGCCAGATAGGATCTTGCGGGCGTTGCTCTCGAGCTCGTAGCCGCCCAGGTGCTCAAAGCGGTCCTGGACCTGTCCGTACTCGTTGAGGAGCGCGTCGACATCCTTCCCCTGTTCGGAGAGCTCGGTGATCTGGGCCTGCAGCTCGTTGGCGCGCTCGCCCATGCGGCGAATTTCCCTGGCGGCCGCCATGACCTCGGCAAGGATGGTGGTGTCCTTGTGCTCCAGGTTGGTTTCCTGCTCTAGGTAGCCTACCTGGCAGTCCTTTGCGTACTGGATCTGGCCGGCGTCGGGGCTGTCGATGCCCATGATGATCTTGAGCATGGTGGTTTTGCCGGCGCCGTTGGGTCCCACGAGCGCAAAACGCTCGCCGGGGTTGATCTGGAAGGACGCGCCACTAAAGAGGACGCGCGCGCCGAAGCTTTTTTCGATCTTGTCGACCAGGAGGATCATGGTGCCGCCTTTGACCTTGTGTTCCTATATGAAAAAAGGCCCCAACTTGCGTTGGAGCCTCATTCAATGCTCGGGTGGAGACGAGGGGGATCGAACCCCTGACCTCTTGACTGCCAGTCAAGCGCTCTCCCAGCTGAGCTACGCCCCCGTGCGAAGAAGTACTATACGGGAACTCGGACGGCGATGCAAGGACAATTTTGGAAAAACTTTCCGGAGGCGCGGGCGCCGCTGGGACGAGAGCGCGGCACGGACTCGAGGGCAAGGGACCCGCGATGCCGGATCCGGCCCGCGGGGCGCGCCCAGGGCATCTCGGGTTCCGCCGCTCGCCGGTTTTCGCTTCCACCCCACGGGCCGCCATCCGCCCAACGACCATCCCGCCGGCGCCGGGCCCATTATCGGGGCCAATCGCGCTCCCGCCGACCCGGCGATTTCAAAACCATGCCGGTTTACGGGGCCAGGCCGGGAACCCCCGAGCATGCCGTAATCGGTAAAATCAAAACCGCAGGTAGACGACTTGCGCATTCAGCGAAATGCAGGGTATGGACGGCCGGTCCGGGTCCAGCCCCGTAATCCGGCGTAGTTTTGAAATGATACTAATTCACTAGCAGGAAAACTAGGTCGTTCTAGCGCCTTGTTGCCGGCTAATTTCCGAGTTCCAACCAGTTGCACAGAACATTTGCTCGCAGTCGCGTCTCGGCGCGCTTCATTGCCTCGGATTTGGCTTTATATCGAATCCCCAAACGACTGCAGACGCTTTTGACTATGGCGTCTAGCTGTTTTTTGTCGTTAAGCATATCGTGGGTTACCAGGAACACATCGAAACCCATGCTCTGGAGCGCAGTCATGCGCTCCGCATCTTGGTCAAGTACCGCGCCTGACCCATGGATGACCTCACCTTGGATTTCGATAATTGCTGCCTTCATTAGGATTGGGTTTACAATCACGATGTCACCGTAGCAAACCTTTTGACCTGCGATGCTTTGGGCTTCCTCGGATAGAGGGGTTAAATCGTTGAGGTATACGTATCTGAATCCTGAACCACCTAGACGTCGAGAACGACTTAGAAGCAGGACCCCCGCGACCTCGAGTGGAGATGCAGCAATGCCGATAACCTGCTGAGCGGCATCATAAAACTGCTTTCCCCACATTTGACTTTTGACCTTTTCGGCGAATCGATGCAAGTCGCTCAGTTCGATGAGTGGCTTTCTCATCCAAAGCGAAGTACCTTTGAGTTTCGTAACCTCTCTTCCATCCTCGCGATTGTTCGTTTGGCCTTCATTTGCTGGGACCTTTACGGTTGTGCGGGCATAAACTCGTTTCCAAGGAATCTCGTCTTCGCCTTCTCCAAGTTCGAACGGATCCTGCGTGCTGGAATTGCGATTCCCCTTTAACGCGATTTTTAACTGCATTTCGACAGCGGGGGTCGGCTCGAAAACAGAAAACCAGCCGCAAAGTTCGTACATAGCCAGTACGAGATCTATTTGGGACACAAAGCGTGTCATAGTAAATAACGTGTTAAGCGGATTGGTGACGCTAAAGCCTAAATGAGTGTCGGTTGTTGTGCCGGTATCCGAAGCCCCTTCCCAGCGAATAGTGGAGCGCAATCCCGAGTGGTGATTACAACAACCTGGCGAAGCAACAGCGATAATCGGGGTCTTGAGGACATCGGTTACGAAAGGGGCTTGGGATAGGGTCCGCCAGCCGTCATCGGAGCTGGGTAGGCGCGGGTAGAGGTCATGCACCTGCGGTGGGCAGCGCCAGTAGCGGAATGCGGTGTTTGCGCAGACGATTTCGTCCATGTGGCCTCCCCTGGTTTCGACCGTAGGCCGTGCGGATTGCGGGCATGGCCGATTATCTGCCGGGGCATCATGCGGGTAAGTACGGGATGCAAACCAAATGCTGACAAAAGCATGCCGAGTTCCGCCGAAAAACCGTCGTGTGATAGAAAACCGCTGGAAGGAGCTTTGGGCATGTGGTCCCTGTCTCCACATTTGCGCGCGGATCACATGGGGGATTCAATGAAAATACGCATGCGTTTTATACAAAACATGCAATGGCGTCAGCAAAAAGGGTGCGAAAAAAATGACGCCTTATACGACTACGATTCGTTTTGGAATCACCCTTGGTGTCAAAAAAGAAAAAGGTCAGAGGTTTAACACCTCTGACCTGTGCTTTAGATGGTGGGCGATACAAGATTCGAACTTGTGACCCCATCCGTGTGAAGGATATGCTCTACCCCTGAGCCAATCGCCCGTCGCCTTTAGGCAAAAGAGATACTATCATAGCCGTGCGTGGTTTACCAAGAACTTTTTGCCCTCGATTTTAAATTCGTGAGTGCTAGCCAAGCCAAAGCAACCAAAGCAATGGGTAAAACAGCAGCTAAACTACCATTTACCGCTTTATCCACGAAGTCTCGGGACGGCAGATAAGTCGCGCGTTGTTGTAAGCCATGTCGAGCGTAAGGCAGGTACGCGCTGCGTAGAAACCGTCCTCGCGCTGGATGGTCAGCGCCAGCTCGGGCTTGTCGCCGGTCAGGCACAGCGGCAAGAGCAGCTGGATCCGGCCGCCGTAGAACTGCGGCACAGCGAGCGTGTAGTTGGCGGCGGCGCGGCGTGCGGCCTCGACGACGGCGCCCTCAAAGGCGCGGCGCAGCAGCAGCGAGTTGCCCTCCCCCATCAGGCTGGCAGGAATGCGCGTCAGGTTCTCCTCGTCGCCCAGAATATGGTCGATGTTGGAGCGGATGGGCAGGCGGTAGTCAAAGACCAGCTCGGAGGGGTCCTCGGCAAAACGCACGCGGCACGGCAGGTATTCAAACGAGACCAGCATGGGGTCGCTCTCCTTAAAGAAGCCCTTCAAAAACCAGCGCTGGCGCGCGTCGGGCTTGGTGTTGGGCTCGAACAGGCCGTAGACGGTCTCGTAGCGACGCGTGTACAGGCCGGTATTGAACAGGCAGCGGTCATCGTCGAACACCAGCGGCAGGTTGGACGGCCCGGTCTGGTCCAAGTCACGCTCGGTCAGGAACACCGCGCGGCTAAACGAAAACGACAGGTAGTTTTTGAGGATGCGATTGCCGGGACCCCAGTCCTCGGGGTCGGCGAGGTCGGCCAAGCGCTCGTAACAGGGCTCGGGGCAAAACGCGAAGTCGTACACATTGCTGCACAGGGTGTTGGGGATCTCCATGTGACGTCCAATCCATCTCATAGCTGGCGTGCGGATGCTTTGATTCTATACGTGCGAAGCGTCGTCGGAGATCACGATGCAATGGCACCTAAGCTCGTTGGCTAGATCGTCGAGCGTGCGGCGTCTAGCAACGAGGTCCTGGATCCAGGCGTAGTACTGGTTGTCTTTGGGCTCGGGGCTGTCGGACAGCTCGACCGGAGTGCCGGCGAACCTTAAGACGGACAACGCAAAGACAAGGCTGGTTCGTTTGTTACCGTCTTCAAAGATGTGGTCCTTGACCATGTGCTCGGCCACGTAGGTGACCTGGTCAAAGATGTCTGCGAAGCGATCGGCCGGCGATTGACCGAATATCGTACAGAATGCACCCGCAAGCACGGACTCGACGCGTCCAAGCTCAAGCGCGGCCCGGTCGCCTGTGGCGTCGGTTGTATAGCAGCGCCCGACCGTCATCAGCGTGCTGTGCAGGCGCATCACGGCCGCGGCCATATCTTCGAGCGAACCGGCATCATCGAGCACGAGCGGCGCGAACGGACGAGCGCTCCGCCGCGCAGCCGCCATCATGAGTTCTCCAAGAGCCTGAGCGCGTTGGGCATGCCCGTAATGGTTAACTCAACTGCATGGTCGATTGACATAGAGTCGTCGAGCGAAATCGGTAATGTTGAATTTGCCTCGTCCGCTATTGAATGATCTTCTTGTGCAGCTCGACCAGTACCGTCATCTAGCTGAACATAGCTTCAAAGCATTGCTACCTCGTTTACAACTTTTTGAGTTAATAACCTGCCCCTAACGCGGGATGAATCGCACTAGTTACCCGACCCAAATACGTCATCTACAAGATCAGGCAAGTCAGTCCATACTTGATAGGCGACAACGTTGTCCGGATTCATTTCTCTTGCACGACGTTTATCATCCGTATTGTGCTTTGCGGCATTGGTCAAAGCCTGGCCCTTGTTGCCGTCAATCATTTCGAGATTTACCGACTTGAACTTTGACGCGGAGGACCAGTTGGGGTCAGTAGATTTTAGAACGCCAAGGTCGCGCGCTCTTTTCTCACATTGTGGCGTCGATGCAAAAGTTTCCGGGCATGGTGAGACATGATCGATAAGCCATACTTCAAAGCATGGATTGGAGATCGCGAGCCTAACCCCTTTTGTCTTTGCTTCTCGTTCTGCTGCGGCTAGGTTTCTGAATTCATCTGAATCGACTACGATCCATGCGGAACTCAATGCTTCGATTTCGCCTGCTTTAACGGCCTTTTTATCTGAATCGAGCTCTCGCGAAAGCTGCTTGGCCACCTTCAAAGGGTCTCCGTCAATATGCCGATACCGCACGCTTCCGCGAACGTCCATTTCAGTAATAAGGAAGTTAAAGTATTCGGTTTCGGTCACCTTTCCATTGGACACAATTAGGTGCCGCTTTCGCTTGGCTCTTGTCTGCTTTTTGCGGCCGCGAGCAAGTCCCCTCCTTTCTGTTTTAGCCATCTATGTCAGCACCTTCCTTCATGAGTTGGGCCACAAGTTGATGAAAGCTTGGGTTGGGCAGCGGCACATAGACACCGTTTAAGTAATTGCGCCCCAGATTCTCATTTGCACGAGGCGAATACTCCATCGCAGCAATTAATTGCGAAGCACCTTCAGAGTCCTTTTCCACAAACCAGACCTGGTCACGTTCAAGCACCTCTTCCATAGGGCTGGTTCGAGTCATCAAGGTGACATCATGGGTCGAGAAGATTAGCTGCGCGCCCTTTGGATTTGTGTCGGGATCGGCGAACAGTGAGACGAAGTCGCGCAGGAGCGTGGGATGAAGGCTCGAATCAAGCTCGTCAATTACTGTTGTGGCCCCACTGCTTAAAGAACGTAAGGCTACCGAGAAAAACGCCAGCGCAGCTTTTGTGCCCTCCGATTCATGGGCGGAGCCCAGCCAAAAGCCATCTCCCGAGCCTTTATGGTGGAAGACTAGGTCATAAGCGAACGACAATTTAAAGTCTTCTGCAATTTTATTACGTGCCTCTTCCGGAATCTCATCGAGTCCAATGAGTGATTCTTTTAAACCCATGACGCCTTCCGATTGACGGACATCCATGCCGTCAATTCCGATATCAGCATATTTAATGAGCTGAGATAGCATCTGAGCTCGTGCGTCATCGTTGATAAACAGCTTTTTTATGGTGGCGAGTTCTGCTAGATAATGCGTTGCATCATAGAGATTGATGTCATTGGCAAGAGCTGCGAATGCGGGTTGAATTACATCACTTCCAGCCGCCGCGGCGGCAGATAAGAACAAAGAATTATTGCGCGTGATATCCCAAAGTTGTTTTTTGACGCCTGTAAAGGTGCTACCAAATTTAATCGACTGTTCGCCGTTTATCGAAGAGCGGTCATAGAGGAGGGACGGCTGTTTTGATCGGTATACGGTGAGGTTCTCATAAGTAACCTCATTTTTGTTTACACCAAATGAAAACTCATACTTCAAATTGCTGGCGATAAAATCTATCGAGAATTCTGTGTCATTTGATCGTGACTCCGAGTCAAGTAAAAAGGGGACGATGGGTATTTGAGAATTCGCATCGCCTGTCGCATAACCTGTACGAACAAAGTAAGAGACAAAGTAAAGAGCATTTAGGAAATTTGATTTGCCTGACGCGTTTGCGCCGTAAACCGCAGCCACTCGCACGGGCCCAAGTTCCTTTTTGCTCGAAATCGGTTCAAACGAGAACTGCTGAGTATCTCGAAAGCTCTGAAAGTTCTTAAATGAAAAATTGAGGATCATCTTTAGAATCCTTCTCAAATATATCGATTATTCACAGACATCCTTAAATAACAAGAACAATTATATAGTTTTAAAACCGATATTTGTTAGCTTTGAACAAATATCGGTTTTAAATTGAGATTTTAGGCAATGAACCTTATAAGTACGTATGACATAATGCCTGAAGCATAATTCTCTACGCTGATATTAAGAGCAATCTTCAGTGACGGTGTCTCTTAATCTCACTCACTATGCCGGCGCATCTCTTCTCAATGCTGTCGGGAAAGAGCGAAGCTTCGGTAATGCCAAGTTTACTCAACTCGTTCAGTATTGATGCTTTTCTATCAGATGGCACTATGCAACGACCGGCTATCACGGGACTGTCTTTGGGCAGTGGACTTATTAAGTCATCAAACGACAAAGAAGAATCCTTACCACGAATGTCATTTGGGAAAAGAATATATTGGCCGGACTGAGCGGCTTGTCTATCAAGATATCTAGTTCCGTAGACAAATAATGTATCTTCGCAGCACTTCTTAAACCATTTTGCCTGATCAGTTGGCTCAGGGTAAATTGAAAACACTAGATCACGTTGATAGTCAAAGTATGGTCTTGATATTGCAAGTGAGGCAAAACGAGACAGAAGCTTTGAGTTCATAAATAGATGCCAAGAGTCCGCAATTGCCTGGCAGATGGGATATTCCCGCTTATCCCCTCCCGGTCGCCTAAAGATAAATACTTCGCCCACGTCATCAGGATTGCCGCAGGCGAAATAGAGGGCGGCAAGTGCGTTTGAAGTTACATCTAATAGCCTGGTAGGGACTCCGTAGTGCTGGAGGCAGGCTAAAAGATCAATCGGAAGCAAATCTCGCTTGAAGACATTTGGCAATATGCGGCAGGCAGTTTCAATAATATCCGCCTCGTGCGTAAGGCTGCCTGTGATAGGGGAAATGGTGTTCGATCCCGGTTTACGCCAATAGCTGTCTCTTCCGATTGACGGAACAAGATCAAACTTAGTCGATCCTTGTCCTCGGAAAACAAATGTAGATTCATATGTCTTGGCTTCACCATTTATTGTTGGTGAAAGTCCGTTGATGTATTTGATATACGAGGCTACATCTTCAACCTCAACTTTGGCTTCACTAGACATATATCAATCCTTTAGTGGAACAAGAAGCTTTATAAACGGCAGCATTTGGATTGCAATTATCTTATCGCTCTGGCGGATGGGGTGTAAGGCTCAACATCGGTAATAGATCGAGAGGCGGTCGAGCTGAACAAAATAGTGCCGTCGCAGCGATAGCTGATACGGCACCAATTTCTAATAAATTGATTTAGTAGAAGGCTAAAGACTTCTGCAATGGCTGCATTTATTTCTCCCCTGGTCTCACTCTGTCTCTTATACACATCTGACGCTGCCGACGACTCCTTACGTGTAGA
>URNK01000042.1 GCA_900549195.1 uncultured Collinsella sp. | reverse complement strand
GATGTGTATAAGAGACAGCTGTAGAGCAGGAAACTTAATTACGCGCCGCTCCCCGCCCACGCCGGGCAACCTCTCCCTTGTACTTTATCAAGGTAGAGTGTATGATTCTGGACGTTACACGACTCACTTTACCTAACTAAAGTGCTACCAAAGGGGAATACCATGAATACCGATATGTCTCGTCGTCAGTTTGTTGGTCTAGCCGGCTCGCTTGCCACGGTGCTTGGCCTTGGTCTTGTCGGTTGCGGCGGTGGTACCGGCAAGGGCTCTGCTGCCGGTTCTGCCGCAGCCAAGGATGTGAAGGGCGCTGCGGAGTCCAAGAAGCTCGTGGTGGGCTTTGATAAGTCCTATCCTCCGTACGGCTTTGTGGGCGACGATGGCGAGTACACCGGCTTTGATCTCGATCTGGCCAAGGCTGTTGCCGATAAGCAGGGCTGGGAGGTCAAATACGAGGCCATCGACTGGGACGCCAAGGATACGCTGCTTAACTCGGGCGCCATCAACTGCATCTGGAACGGCTTTACCATGGAGGGCCGTGAGGACGACTACACGTTCTCCGAGCCGTACATGCTCAACGAGCAGGTGCTGGTGGTCAAGAAGGATGCGGGCATCAAGGGCTGGGACGATCTTGCCGGCAAGACTGTGATTACCCAGACTGATTCCGCTGCGCAGGACGTGCTTGAGGGTGACCAGAAGGATCTGGCAGCGACGTTTGCCACGCTCGACACGATCGGCGAGTACAACACGGCCTTTATGCAGCTCGAGAGCGGCGCGGTCGATGCCGTGGCGTGCGATCTTTCGATTGCCCAGTATCAGCTTGCCGCCAAGCCCGATGCCTATACGCAGCTTGATGAGCCGCTGTCCAGCGAGCACTACGCCGTTGGCTTTAAGAAGGGCGACACCAAGTCGGCCGATGCTGTAGCCGAGTCGCTCAAGGCGCTCTACGAGGACGGCACGGTCAAGGACCTCTGCGATAAATATTCAAGCTATGGTTTGTCTTTCGATAATTGGGTGCTCAAGTAATGTCTATTCAGGTCATGATGCAGATGCTTGGCCAGGGGTTCTTGGTCAGTTTGCAGCTGTTTGTGTTGACGCTGCTCGGGTCGATTCCGCTGGGAATTCCCGTGGCGTTTATGCGCATGAGCAAAATCGCGCCGCTTCGCTGGATTGCGCGCATCTATATCTCGGTCATGCGCGGCACGCCGCTCATGCTGCAGATGTTTGCCATCTACTTTGCCCCGTATTACGTGTTTGGCATTTCGCTCACGCCCGATTCCAAGTGGACGGCGTGCGTCGTGGCGTTCATCATCAACTACGCCGGTTACTTTGCCGAGATCTATCGCTCGGGCTTGCAGTCCATTCCGCGCGGTCAATACGAGGCTGCCGAGGTGCTGGGCTATTCGCGCGTGCAGACGTTTCTGTATATCGTGATGCCGCAGGTCGCCAAGCGTATTCTGCCGGCGATGGGCAACGAGATCATCACGCTGGTCAAGGACACGTCGCTGGCGTTTGCCATTGGCGTGGGTGAGATGTTCTCGACGGCCAAGGCGCTGGTCGCCTCGCAGGTGAGCATGGTGCCGTTTGCGATTGCGGCGCTGATTTACTGGGTCTTTAATTTCGTTGTCGAGATGCTGCTGGGCGCCGCCGAGAAAAAATTGGATTACTACCATGATTAATTCGGTAATGAATATATCGAACGCTCGCAAGGCGTTTGGCGGCAATGAGGTGCTCAAGGATATCTCGCTCGAGGTAAAGCGTGGAGAGGTCGTGGCGATTATCGGGCCTTCGGGTGGCGGCAAGTCCACGCTGCTGCGGTGTGCCACGCTGCTCGAGACGCTCGACGGAGGCTCGCTCTTGTTTGGCGACCTTGCCGTTGCGACGGATGCGGGTTCGGGCGCGGTCTATGCGAAGGGCGATGTGCCCAGGCAGGCGCGCTCGCGATTTGGCCTGGTGTTTCAGAACTACAATCTGTTCCCGCACTATACCGTGATGAAAAACATCACCGATGCGCCGATCCGCGTTCTTAAGCGCCCGCGCGAGCAGGCGGAAGCTCGTGCGCATGAATTGATTGCTCAGATGGGGCTTGTGGGCAACGAGAACAAGGTTCCGTGTGAGCTTTCGGGCGGTCAGCAACAGCGCGTGAGTATCGCCCGCGCCTTGGCGCTCGACCCGGAAATCTTGTTCTTTGACGAGCCGACCTCGGCGCTCGATCCCGAGCTAACGGCCGAGGTGCTGCGTGTCATTAAAGACCTTGCCGCGCAGAATATGACGATGGTGATCGTGACCCACGCGATGCAGTTTGCGCGCGATGTTGCCGATCGCGTGGTCTTTATGGACGGAGGCCGCATTGTCGAGGAGGGTCCGGCCGAGCAGGTTATCGACCATCCGCGCGAGCAGCGCACGCGTGAGTTTTTGAGCCGTATCGAGGGATAGGCTCAGGTATTTGCTCAACTATTAATTGAGGCGAAGCCGCCGCAGGTCTTACGGTCTGTGGCGGCTTTTTGTTTGCATCGGCGGGGTTCAATAATCGCCTCACAAGCTTGTCTCTTCCTCTCGCCGCCTGTATTCATACGTGTGCCGAAAGGTGTGCATGGACGGTCGCCCGTGAGGGTAGGGTGGTGGCATAGGACATTTGGAGGGTGAGTCGGCTCGGCTGCCGACCATGCTGCTCCCGGGATGGCACCGACCGCGAACTCTCCCCGTTGGCGTCGCGCAATGCGCGCGGCCCTGCAAGGAGGTCATCATGGGTGCTCCCAAGACCGGCAATGTAAGGAACGTGGTGCTCGTAGGCCAAGGCGGGGTGGGCAAGACTTCACTCGCCGAGGCCATGCTCCACCTTTCTGGCAAGACCGCCCGCCTGGGCGGCCACGACGGCACCAAGCCCACGCTCGACTATGACCCCGAAGAGGTCAAGCGTGCATTTTCCATCTCGACGACCATTGCACCGATCGACTGGAAGGGCGCGCGCATCAATGTGCTCGATGCCCCGTGTTACCCCGATTTTATCGGCGACGCCTTTGCCGCGATGAGCGTCTGCGAGACGGCCCTGTTTGTGGTCGACGCCGAGGCCGGCCCGCAGCCTACGACGGTTAAGCTCTGGTATGCCGCCGAGGACCTGCGCTTGGCGCGTGCGGTGTTCGTAAACCGCCTGTCGCGCTCCGAGGCCAGCTTTGCGACCACGATGGACCTGCTGCAGGAGCGCTTTGGCACGCGACTGGGCGCCGTGACCCTTCCCTGGGGCGAGGGCGAGGACTTTGATGGCATCATCGACCTGGTGCGCATGAAGGCGCGCCATTGCAACGGCGCCGAAGCCGTTGAGTCGGAGATTCCCGAGGAGTATCGTGCCCAGGCCGAGGAGGCCCATGACCATCTGTGCGAGCTGGTGGCCGAGGCTGACGACGAACTGATGATGAAGTACTTGGAAGGCGAGGAGACGCTGACGCAGGAGGAGCTTGAGGGCTTGCTGTCGAAGGCGATTGCCGAGCGCATCTTTGTGCCGGTCTTTGCGGGCGATTGCATTAAGGAGCAGGGCGTCAACTCGCTGATGGACGACATCGCCACGTACTTCCCGGCGCCGACGGACTACGGCGAGATGCCGCTCATCGACGGTGATTCGCTCAAGATTTCGAGCGACGATGACCGTCCGGTGGCGTTTGTGTTTAAGACGCTGGCCGATCCGCAGCAGGGTCGCATCAGCTTTATCAAGGTGCTGACGGGTACGCTTGAGCCGGGTCTTGAGCTGATCAACGCGCGTACCCGCAAGAGCGATCGTCTGGCCCACCTGTATGTGATGTGCGGCCGCGACATGACCGAGGTCGGTCACGCCTATGCCGGCGACATCATCGTGGCGCCCAAGCTGGCGGCCGAGACGGGCGATACGCTCTCCATTACCGGTAAGGTCGAGGCTGCGGCGTTTAAGTTCCCCAACTCGCAGTACCGCATTGCCATCGAGGCCGAGAACCGTGGCGACGAAGAGAAGCTCTATACGTTTATCGAGAAGGCGTGCAAGGCTGATCCGACCATGAGCATCGATCGTGACGAGGAGACGGGCCAGACTATCATCTCCGCCGTTGGTGAGGCGCAGGTTTCGGTGCTGCTCAACCGTTTGGAGGATCGCACCAAGGTCGTGGCCAAGAGCGTGCCGATCCGCATTCCGTATCGCGAGACCATCCGCCGCACGGCGAGCGCCCAGGGTCGCCACAAGAAGCAGACCGGTGGCGCCGGTCAGTACGGCGACTGCTGGCTGCGCGTGGAGCCGCTTATTGGGCCCGACGGCACGAGCGACGGCTACGAGTTTGTGGATGAGGTCGTGGGCGGCCGCATTCCGCGCTCGCTGATCCCCGCCGTGGACAAGGGTGTCCAGGAGACCATGAAGGACGGCATCATTGCCGGCTACCCGCTCACGGGCATTCGCGTGGCTGTGTACGACGGCTCGTATCACAGCGTCGACTCCAACGAGATGGCGTTCCGCGCGGCGGCTCGCATCGGCCTGCGCAAGGCATGCGCCGATGCCGACCCGGTGGTGCTGGAGCCCATCGAGGAAATCACGGTGACTATTCCCGAGAGCTACGCCGGCGCCGTGATGGGTGACATCTCGGCATCGCGCGGTCGCGTGACGGGCATGGAGACCGATGAACGCGGCGACACCGTGGTCATCGCCCAGGCACCTCTCGCCGAGCTGACGGATTACTCGACGCGCCTGCGCTCTATCACGCGCGGCACGGGTGACTTTACCATGAAGCCCGCTGGCTATGAGCAGGTTCCCTATGACGTTCAGGCCAAGCTGGTCGAGCGCTATGAGGAGGGTCGCGCCAAGTAGCGTGTGGCGTTGCCTGCAACATATATGCCGATGCAAGGACCGCTCTGGGTAACCCAGGGCGGCCCTTTTTGATCCCTGGGGGACGGAGGAAAACAGATCATCTTTGGGTTACGGGTGGCGCGGTCGGCACTAGTCTCCGGATGCCTGGTTGCGACCGGTGGCGTAGTCGATCTGCACGTGCGGCTGCAGGTTGTAGCAATATACGTGGAAGCAGAGGGTCTTGCCGTGGTCCTCGACCGATTGCGCCTCAAGGCGCACGCCACGGCAGACAAGTTCCTCTTCGTTATACATGGGCGTGACGCGGTAGAGCACATGGTTGCCCGTGTCGCGGATGTAGCCGAGAATCTGCTCTTCAAACGGCAGCATGCCCGTCTCGTTGAGATAACGCGTGCCGGTGAGGAGATTCTTGCGGTTGGCGTTTTCGCCGCAGAGCGACCAGGCGATGAGGTGACAGCGGTTGTAGAGGCTCTGGCCCGGAATAAAGTCGTAGCGCTGCTGGCGCCATCCAGCGGGATGGATACGCGAGATATCGCCGCGCTCGCCTTGACCGAGTGATTCGGGGCCCACGCAGGCAAGCGCTTTGCGGGTGCGGCCCAGGCTGTCGAGCTTGGAGAACTTCTTAAAGCAACCCTCTTCTGTAGCGCGCTCGTATTCATCGAGTGTGAATGATGGCGTGCCGAGCGGGTGAGTGCTGTCGGCGCGAAGGGCAACATAGGGGTTGCCGGCGTAGTCGGGAATGCTGCTGAGATAAACACCGCGGGCGCGGTTGAGGTCGGGGTTTTCGACCTCGTCGATGGGGGTGGCGGCGCTGTCCGCGGAAGCGCCGTCGCCGGTGTCGGTTGCGGCGGAATCGGAGCCATCGCCAGAGTCTTGGCTATTTTGAGAGTCCGAGGAGCTCGCTGTTCCCGATTCGAGTCGGGCAACCAGGTCCGCCTCGTCGTCGGTGCGGCTGGGACTCTCGTCTTGCTTCTCGGCCAGAGCCGCTGCCTGCTCATCGCTTTGCGGCGACAACAGCTTGGGCGCCCCGTCGAGCGACCCTGTGAACAGCGCAAACCCCAGCACCACGGCGGTGCCGATGGAAAGTACTTGCTTGTAGGCGGACTTGCGCGACATGGAGGCTCCTGGATGGACGGTTGGGAATCTACCAGTCTAGCAGGAGCCGGCAGGGGCCGTTCTGTCGAACAAATACTTAAGATTTGAGACAAACGCTACTGATTCATTTGTCCCGCGGTCTAGATCGAGGTGGAGTCGAGCCAGTTGAGCTTGCACTCGAGAATGCGCTGCTCGCCGGGTTCGCTGCTTCCGTCAAGTAGGGCGAGCAGCATCTCGGCTGCTTCGCGACCTTCTTGGTCGACGGGCTCGATGATGGTGGAGACGGTCGGTGTGGTGAGATTAGTCCAGTCTTCGCAGTTGAGTCCCAAAAGGCCGATTTGCTGCGGAAGCAGATGGGCCATTGGCTGGAGGGCCTTGTAGACACGGGGAAGTGCCCACTGATTTTGCACGAAGATAAGGGTTCGCTTGGCGGGATTGAACTTGAATTTAAAGTATTCGGTGAGCTCGTTGATTGACGGCTTGTTGTGATCGATGGGAATCGCTTTGTAGAGCTGCCCGTTCGCTGCCAGCGCCTCGGCATACCCCTGAAAACGCTCCATGCGGGTGCGCATTTCGGTCATGTTGGCGGCAATGGAAAAGAAATCTTCGTAGCCGGCGTCGAGGAGTGCCTGTGTGGCGTTGTACACGCCGTCGTAAAGGTTGGTTTTGATCCAGCTGGTACCTGGGCTATAGATGGCCGCATCGAAAAAGACGACCGGCTTGCCGGCGCGTCTAATGCGGTCATGCACGGCTTTGAAGTTTGCCGTGGGCTGGATGATAAAGCCATCGACGCCCAGCGAGAGCATCTTGTCGACGTACATGAGCTCGGTCTCGGGGTTAAAGTTGCTCGTGCAAACGACCGTCTGGTAGCCCGCGGGGAGCATGACCTGCTCCATGCCATTGAGAACGAGCCCCGCCCATTTGTTGGTGTTATCCAAAATGATGATGGCAATGACGTGGGTTTGCTTGCCGGTGAGCGTCTGCGCTTGGGCGTTGGGAACGTATCCGAGTTCCTTAATGACGCGCGCGATTTTGTTCTGCGTCTTCTCGCTAAGCTTTTCTCGTTTGTCGTTGAGGTAATACGAGACGCTTGCCGTCGAGGTTCCCGCCTCTCGAGCGACGTCTGCGATCGTAACGCGCTGTTTTGCCACAGCGACTCCTTCCGACAGATGAGCATTTTCCAACATGATGACTTTGAGTCTTGGTGAAGGATACGCTTCGGTGAGCGGCTTTTTCCTTTCATATGAGTATGCAACAAATGCGGCATACGGGTGGGGTCGAAATTTGTGACCGGCATGCGCATCTGCCGTCTACCGAGAAAATCAAATACTTCTTGACTTTTGAAATCGAGGGCAAAATCGCAGGATTCATTTTTGGTTAAACGCATAACTAAATCGCATAACCAACGCTCTGACCTGCGCGTTTACCGAAATAAGCTGGCATTAAGAAAAACGAGCACCTATATTGTTCTTGTCGAAAAGACAGCAAGTCCAAACGGCAGGGGATGCTCCGGAGGCCTCCGCAAACGGTGTCTTGCGCACGCAACTCTATGAAAAGAGGGAAGCAATGAAGATCGTAGGCGTTGCCGCCTGTACTGTGGGTATCGCCCACACGTATATGGCCCAGAAGGCGATTCAGGATGAATGCGCCGCCCGTGGCATCGAGTGCAAGGTCGAGGCTCAGGGTGGCCTGGGTATCGAGAATGAGCTCACGCAGGAAGACGTGGACTCCGCCGACCTGGTCCTGGAGTCCGTCGACGTGGGTGTCGAGAACGAGGACCGTTTTGAGCAGAAGATGGCCGAGGGCAAGTTCCTGAAGGTCGGCACCTCGGATGTAATCGCCGATCCGGTAAAGATCATCGACCAGGCCATTGAGATCATCAAGGCGACGGGTGGCGCCGTTGACGCGCCCAAGGCCGAGGCCAAGGCAGAGAAGAAGGCCGTCTCCGCTGCCCCGCAGGCCCCGACACCGGCGTCCAAGCAGTCTATCTTTGCCGATCCTGGCAAGACGCTGCTCAATGCATTCAATACCGGCGTTTCCTATTTTATCCCCATCGTCGTTATCGGCGGCGTGTTTCTTGCCTTCTCGCTGGCATCCGGTACCGCCGGCGCCAACGGCATGGAGGTTACGAACCCGCTGATGGTGAGCCTTAACACCATCGGCATGGCCGGCATCTCCATGATGATCCCGGTGCTTGCGGCATACATCTCCTACTCGATGGCCGGCAAGCCCGCGCTCGCCCCCGGTTTTGTCCTGGGCTACCTGGTCAACAACGCAGTCGTTACCCCTAACGGCAACAGCGTTTCGACCGGCTTCTTGGGCGCCATGATCATGGCGGTCATCTGCGGCTACTTTGTCCGCTGGATGAAGACCTGGAAGGTCAACAACACCATCCAGACCATCATGCCCATCCTGATCATCCCGATTCTGACCTCGCTTGTCCTGGGCATGGCCTATATCTACATCCTGGCCACGCCGCTTGGCTTTGTGATGGACTGGCTCACCGGCGTGCTCGGCAGCCTGCAGGGCGGTTCCGCAGTTGTCCTGGGTCTGGTCATTGGCGTTATGACCGCCTTCGATATGGGTGGCCCCATCAACAAGACCGCCTCGACCTTCACCATGGCCATCATGGCCTCCGGCATCTATGGCCCCAACGGCATGTTCCGCGTCGCCGTCGCCATTCCCCCGATTGCCTGCGGCCTTGCTGCGCTCATCGCCAAGAACAAGTTCGATGACGCCGATCGCCAGATGGGTATCTCCGCACTGTTCATGGGCTGCATCGGCATTACCGAGGGCGCTATCCCCTTCGCGGTCAAGGACCTTGGCCACACCCTGCCCGGCATCTGCATCGGCTCTGCCGTGGGCGCGGCGCTCGCCGCCTTCCAGGGTATCGACTGCTACGTCCCGCACGGTGGCTTTATCGTCGCCCTTGCCACCAACAACGTCGCGCTGTTCTGCCTGGACATCGTGATTGGCGCCGTGGTCGCCGCTGCAATCCTGATTGCCATGAAGCCCACGCTCGACAAGCAGGCCAAGTAAACCTTTAAGGACTCCGGTTGTGCGGAGGGATGGATTTGACTCCGCACAACCGCCCCTACACAACAAAATCCATCCGTACTGATAGGGCCCACATCTGGGTCCCAGGGAACTTTTGTCAAAAATCCTCTGGAGAAGGAGAACAAAATGTCCAACCTCACCATCCGCCAGGCCGTTCAGGGCATGCTCAAACTGCAGGATAGCGGCGATCACGCAACCATGGTCGGCATTGGCCCCATGAGCCCCAACCTGATTCAGGCCGTGTTCGAGCTTGCCAAGGACGAGGATTTCCCGCCCATGTTTATCGCCAGCCGCAACCAGGTCGATATGGACGAGATGGGCGCCGGCTACGTCAACGGTTGGGACCAGACGCGCTTTGCCGCCGACATCAAGAAGGTCGCCGACGAGGTGGGTTACACCGGTCCGTACTACCTGTGCCGAGATCACGGCGGTCCGTGGCAGCGCGACGAGGAGCGTAACGCCCACCTGCCCGAGGACGAGGCCATGGAGCTCGCCCGCGAGTCCTTCGTCGCCGACATGGAGGCAGGCTTTGACCTGCTGATGGTCGACCCCACCAAGGATCCCTATCAGATCGGCAAGGTTATTCCGCTCGACGTGGTGCTTCGCCGCACGATCGATCTTATCGACTACCTTGAGCAGTACCGTCGCGAGCATAACCTGCCCGAGGTCGCCTATGAGGTCGGTACCGAGGAGACCAATGGCGGCTTGACCTCTACCGATAAGTACGAGGAGTTCATTTCTCAGCTGCAGCCCGAGCTCGAGAAGCGCGGCTGCCCCATGCCCACCTTTATCGTCGGCCAGACCGGCACCCTTACCCGCTGGACGGAGCAGGTCGGTCACTACAACTTCAAGAACGCCCGCGAGCTTGCCGATATGGCCAAGCGCTATGGCGTGGGCCTGAAGGAGCACAACGCCGACTATCTGGACGACGCGACGCTGCTCGAGCACATCCCGGCACACGTGACCGCCTCCAACGTCGCTCCGCAGTATGGCACCGAGGAGACCCGCGCCTACCTCAAGCTCTGCGCCACCGAGCAGATCCTGGTCGACAACGGTCTGTGCGATGACCCCTCCGACCTGTATCACACGCTGCTGGTCAAGGCTATCAAGACCGAGCGCTGGCGCAAGTGGATGACTGGCGACGACGTCAACCTGCAGGTCGATGACATCCTTGCCGACGATGAGCTCAGCCTGAAGATCCTGGATGTCTCCGGCCACTATGCGTTCAACGATCCCGAGGTCAAGGAGCAGGTCGAGAAGCTCTATCGCAACCTCGCTGCCCAGGACATCGACGGCAAGCGCTTTGTGATCGAGCACATCAAGCGCCCGATCAAGCAGTACGTCGTCGGTCTTAACCTCAAGGGCGTCACGACCCGCATCGAGGCCGCTCTTGCCGAGTAAGTAGCTTTTCCTACGCGACGCCGGGCCTGGGGCATGTCCCAGCTGCAGGCCCGGCACATGGGACAAAGGGGCAGTCCCTTTGTCCCATTCTTTTGAGTTTTAGCTTCCTTTGAAGGGGTTCACCATGAAGTTCTTTATCGATACCGCCAATCTGGACGAGATTGCCGAGGCCAAGAGCTGGGGCTGCCTGGCCGGTGTTACCACCAACCCGTCCCTGTACGCCAAGACCGGCGGCAAGCTTGCCGACTTTGAGCCCCATATGCTCAAGATTGCCGAGCTCTGCGAGGGTCTGCCCGTGTCTGCCGAGTCCACCGCGACTACTGCCGAGGGCATGATCGAGGAGGGCAAGCGTCTTGCCGCCCTCGCTCCCAACATCGTGGTTAAGCTTCCCGTGTGCGAGGCCGGCCTTGCCGCCTGCCGCGCCCTGGCCGACGCAGGTGTGCGCGTCAACATGACGCTTGTTTTCTCGCCGACCCAGGCCTTGATGGCCGCCAACGCCGGCGCTCGCTACATCAGCCCGTTTGTGGGGCGCTTCGATGACATCGCCGAGGACGGTATCTCGCAGCTCGACAATGTTGTGACTTGCATCAAGAACTATGACTGGACCGGCAAGAACGTCGACGACACCGTTGAGATCATCACCGCTTCGGTCCGCACGCCCAACCATGTGACCCAGGCGGCGCTGCTTGGTGCCGACATTGCGACCGTCCCCATGGCCGCTCTTAAGAAATGCTTGCATCACCCGCTGACCGACCAGGGCCTTGCCTCTTTTGAGGCTGATTGGCAGAAGGTCGTCGCTCAGGCTTAACGAGTGGATTGCCCCGGCATCGCGTCATCCGGTGCCGGGGTTGTTCTCAAGAGAGGAATTCGTATGACCAACCAGGAGCTGGCAAAGGTCGCCAATGAGGTCAGGAAGGGTGTCGTGACTGCGGTTCACGCGGCCAAGTCGGGACATCCGGGTGGATCGCTCGGTGCTGCCGACATCATGACGTATCTGTACTTTGAGGAAATGAATATCGATCCTGCTGACCCTCACAAGGCCGATCGCGATCGCTTTGTGCTCTCCAAGGGTCACGCGGCGCCGGGCCTGTATTCGGTGTTGGCAAATCGCGGCTATTTTCCCGTCGAAGAGCTCGAGACGCTCCGCCATATTGGCAGCCGACTGCAGGGCCATCCCAACATGAACGACACCCCGGGCATCGATATGTCCACCGGATCGCTCGGTCAGGGTATCTCCGCCGCGGTTGGAATGGCACTCGCCGCAAAGCACTGGGGTGACAGCTACCGCATCTACACGTCTGTCTCTTATACACATCTCCGAGCCCACGAGACTAGCGCTCATCTCGTA
>URNK01000041.1 GCA_900549195.1 uncultured Collinsella sp. | reverse complement strand
GTGCCCACCGCCGACGAGCCCACTGCCGTGGCATTTCGTGAGGTCGTCGATTTGATCGACAGCCTGCCGCTCGATAAGCAGCAGGTCATCGTTCGCGCCTTTACGAGCTTTTTCCATCTGGCAAACCTGTCGGAGGAGAACTACCGTGTGGCGCAGCTGCGCGAGCGCGAGGCCGGTGCGTCGACCGATACCGAGGTCGATCCTGCCAACGAGCTTACCGTTGCCTATCACCAGCTGGTGAATGAGCTGGGTGTCGAGGGTGCCAACGAGCTGCTCGACAAGCTCGAGTTCCACCCTGTCTTTACCGCACATCCCACCGAGGCCCGTCGTAAGGCCGTCGAGGGCAAGATCCGCCGTATCTCCAACCTGCTGGAGGAGCGTCCGCGTCTGGGCGGCTCCGACCTGGTGGAGAACGAGCGCCATATGCTGCAGGAGATCGACGCCCTGGTGCGTACGAGTCCCATCGCGCTCAAGAAGCCCACGCCGGTCGAGGAAGCCGATACCATCATCGACATCTTCGATAACACGCTGTTCGACGTTATCCCCGTTATCTATCGTCGTTTTGACGATTGGGTGCTGGGCGACAAGGCCGGTACTGTGCCGCCGCTGTGCCCGGCGTTCTTCCATCCCGGCAGCTGGATCGGTTCCGACCGCGACGGTAACCCCAACGTCACCGCCAAGGTGAGCCGTGAGGTCGCCGCCAAGTACTTTACGCACATGGTGCTCAAGCTCGAGGACAAGTGCCGCCACATCGGCCGCAACCTCACGCTCGAGGCTACCTACAGCAAGCCGTCGGCCGAGCTCATTAACCTGTGGAACCATCAGGTCGAGATGAGCCCTCGTTACACGGCCCGCGCCGAGCTGATCTCCGAGCACGAGCCGCATCGCGCCGTCATGCTCGTCATGGCCGACCGCCTGAACGCCACCGTCCGTCGTATCACCGACACCATGTACCACAGCGCCGACGAGTTCCTGGATGACCTGCGCGTCGTCCAGCGTTCGCTGGCCGCCTGCGGTGCCGTCCGTGCTGCCTACGGCCCGGTCCAAACCATCATCTGGCAGGTCGAGTCCTTCGGCTTCCATATGGTCGAGATGGAGTTCCGTCAGCACTCCGTGGTGCATGCCCGCGCCCTTAAGGATATCCACGAGAACGGTATCCATGGCGACCTGCAGCCCATGACGCGCGAGGTCATCGATACCTTCCGCGCTATCGGCTCCATCCAAAAGCGCTACGGCAAGAAGATGGCGCACCGCTACATCATCTCGTTTACCAAGAGCGCTCAGCATGTGGCCGACGTCTTTGAGCTGGCGCACCTGTCCTTTGCACACGAGGAGGATGTCCCCGAGCTCGACGTGATCCCGTTGTTCGAGCAGCTCGAGGACCTCGAGGGCTGCGTCGACGTGCTCGATCAGATGCTTACGCTGCCCGTGGTGCAAAAGCGCCTTGCCCAGACCAACCGCCGCATGGAGGTCATGCTGGGCTATTCCGACTCTTCTAAGGATGCCGGTCCTACCACGGCCATGCTCGCGCTGCACTCCGCGCAGGAGCGCATCGCCAAGTGGGCAGAGAAGAACGATATCGACCTGGTGCTCATGCACGGTCGCGGCGGTGCCGTGGGCCGTGGCGGCGGCCCGGCCAACAAGGCCGTGCTGGCGCAGCCCAAGGGTTCGGTCAACTGCTTCTTTAAGCTTACCGAGCAGGGCGAAGTCATCTTTGCCCGTTACGGCAACCGCACGCTGGCTCAGCGCCATGTTGAGTCCGTTGCCGCCGCAACGCTTTTGCAGTCGGCCCCGAGTGTCGAGAAGACCAACACCGAGACCACGCAGAAGTTCTGGGATATGGCCGAGAAGCTCAACGCCGCAAGCCACGAGCGCTATCTGGACCTGCTGAACACCGAGGACTTTACACCGTGGTTCTCGACCGTGACGCCGTTGACCGAGGTCGGTCTGCTGCCGATCGGCTCGCGTCCCGCCAAGCGCGGCTTGGGTGCCAAGTCGCTCGACGACCTGCGTACCATTCCGTGGATCTTCAGCTGGAGCCAGGCGCGCATCAATCTGGCCGCTTGGTACGGCCTGGGTACCGCCTGCGAGCAGTTTGGCGATCTGGACCAGCTTAAGGCTGCCTACCAGGAGTGGCCGTTCTTCCGCACCTTTATCGACAACATCGAGATGTCGATCGCTAAGACCGACCAGCGCATCGCCAAGATGTATCTGCACCTGGGCGATCGCCAGGATCTGTCCGAGAAGGTCTTCACCGAGATGCAGCTCACGCGTAAGTGGGTCCTTGCCATCGTCGGTGACGAGTGGCCGCTGCAGCGCCGCCGCGTGCTTGGCTGCGCCGTCCGCGTGCGCAACCCCTACGTCGACGCCCTGTCCATCGCCCAGGTCCGCGCCCTTCGCGAGGTGCGTATGAACCAGGACGAGATGGCCGAGGAGAAGAAGGCCGAGTACATGAGCCTGATTCTTTCGACTGTGACCGGCGTCTCGGCAGGATTGCAGAACACGGGGTAATCGATAGCCCTGTGGCTCTCACCGGGACCCGACGGGTTTCCCTCTGAATGCGTCCTCGCACTTGAAGCCCCCTTATCCTGCTCCTTCGGAGCTGCGGATAAGGGGGCTTCGTGCTGCGGAATGCATTCAGAGGGAAACCCATCGGGCCCCTTCGTCCTCGGTCTTCGGGGATTAAAGCTGAGGAGAAGAATGGCGCGCTTCGCGCTTAATGTGGAGTGCGGCGAGGGCTTCTTGCGTCCTGCGGAGTGTGCCTAAAAGTAAACTTATGGCGGGCCCTGCGATGTCCGGTCTTCGGCGGAAGGCCGCTGGGTGAGGGTGGCGCTTGGGGCGACGTGCAAAAAACGGAGTTTTCAGCAGCCAAAGATTGGTGCATAAGGCTATGGGTGACGTTCGCGGCCCCTGTTGATGCTTTTGCACGACGATTGGGCTTTGGCGACGATCATATATGGCTGGTTTCTCGCCGCATGCTATCCAGATGGGTCGAGTCATGAGGACTATCTACTTTTTGAAAGACTTTTGACACCAAAATCTTATCTCGCGATGCTGAATACTCGCAAAAATGCACTCTCCGGAGGGTACCACCCTGTTACGGCTAGAAATCCATTCGCCATTTTATGCAATTAATTAACGCATTTATGCAAAATGGCTTACGTGCGAACGTCTCGGGGTAGATGTTTGCCTCGGCGCTGCGTAAATCATCCTGTCTATAGTGTCTTTGACAGGCGGCCGCGGTTCCCTTTGGGATCGCGGCCGTTTTGTTGTGGGTCAAATATGAACGTTGTGTTAATGGGTCGGTGGACGGTGGTGTTTTTCGGTGAGCGGCGTATCCTTCCAACGGTTTATCTAGTGTGTCAGTTGAAAAGGAAGAGGGCGCTCGTCATTGTTTGAATGTGAACTGCCGTTTGACCACAAGACGTTGCATCTGGAGCTCGAGGATAAGAACTTCGCGGGTGTGATGGAAGGTCATCAAAACGAGTTTAAGACCACGAAATCGCAGGAAGAGCTGGTAGAGGAGTCGCTTGCCAACCCTTATGGCTCGCCGTCGCTCGAGGAGCTTTGTGCTGGCAAGAAGGATATCGTCATCATTAGCTCCGACCATACGCGTCCCGTTCCCTCGCGTGTGACGATGCCTATTCTGCTGCATCACATCCATTCCGCTGCGCCCGAGGCTCGCGTGCGCATTTTGGTTGCTACGGGTATGCATCGTCCGCCGACGCATGAGGAACTCGTCAACAAGTACGGCGAGGAGATCGTTGCCAACGAGGAAATCGTTATGCACGTCGCGACCGATGACAGCATGATGAAAAAGATCGGCACCCTGCCTTCTGGCGGCGAGTGCATCATCAACAAGATTGCTGCCGATTGCGATCTGCTGCTTGCCGAGGGCTTTATTGAGCCGCACTTCTTTGCCGGTTTCTCTGGTAGCCGCAAGTCCGTCCTGCCTGGCATCGCCAGCTACAAGACCATCATGTACAACCACAACGGTCAGTTTGTGAACGATTCCCATTCGCGTGCCGGCAACCTGTGCCACAACCACGTGAGCGAGGACATGTTTGCCGCTGCCGAGATGGCTCACCTTGCCTTTGTGCTCAACGTGGTGCTCAACGGCAAGCACGAGGTCATCGGCTCCTTTGCCGGCGACATCCACAAGGCGCACGAGGCTGGCTGCGAGTTCGTGAAGAGCCTTGCCGGCGTTGAGCCCGTCGAGTGCGAGATTGCCATTACCACCAACGGCGGCTACCCGCTCGACCAGAACATCTATCAGGCCGTGAAGGGCATGTGCTCTGCCGAGGCTACGCTTCCCGAGGGCGGCGTGATCATCGACGTCGCCGGCTGTGCCGACGGTCACGGTGGCGAGGGCTTCTATCACAACATCGCCGACAACGATCCGGCGGAGTTTGAGCGTGCCTGCATCGACCGTCCTAAGGACGAGACCCTGCCCGACCAGTGGACGAGCCAGATCTTTGCCCGCATCCTGGCGCATCACCCTGTGATCATGGTCACCGACCTGTGCGATCACCAGATGATCAAGGATATGCACATGACGCCGGTCAACACCCTCGATGAGGCGCTCAAGCTCGCCTTTGAGATGAAGGGTGCCGATGCCAAGGTGGCCGTCATTCCCGATGGCCTGGGCGTTGTCGTCGCACAGCACTAGTACGCGGCCTAAACGAATCGTTTATAACCGACAAGAAAGATAAGGTTTTATGCTTACCAAACTCCTCTGCGAATTCGGCGCAACGGCCCTCATGATCATCTTTGGCGTGGGCGTGCACTGCGATACCGTGCTTAAGGGTACCAAGTATCAGGGCTCCGGCCATATGTTTGCCATCACCACTTGGTCTTTTGGCATCTCGGTCTGCCTGTTTGTCTTTGGTGGCGCCGTGTGCATGAACCCGGCTATGGTGCTTGCCCAGTGCATCGTCGGTCTGGTGCCGTGGAGCAGCTGCATCCCCTTCATGATTGCCGATATGCTCGGCGGCTTTGCGGGTGCCGTGATCGCATGGTTGATGTATGCCGATGAGTTCAAGGCTTCCGATGGTGTCATCGATCCCATTGCTCAGCGCAACATCTTCTCGACCAACCCCACCACCGAGGGTACGAACTATGCCCGTAATTTCTTCTGCGAGGCTATCTGCACCTTTGTGTTCATCAGCGCCATCCTTGCTGCTGCTAACCGTGCTGGCGAGAACGTCCTGATGCTCGCTATCTGCGTCGGTCTGATCGTTTGGGCTGTTGGCATGGGCATGGGAGGTATCACTGGCTTCGCCATGAACCAGGCCCGTGACCTTGGTCCTCGCATGGCCTATCAGGTGCTGCCGATTAAGAACAAGGCTGACAACAACTGGAAGTACGGCCTGCTCGTTCCTGGCATCGCGCCGTTTGTCGGTGCCGCTCTGGCCGCGCTGTTTGTGCATGGTTTCTTGGGCATGTTCTAGGCCAAGACAATTGATATAACGCCCGGGTCCGGCATAGGTTAACTTTCCGCCGCGTCCTCGGACATGCAAGAAGCTCCCGCTGCGCACTTCGTGCGGCGGGAGCTTCTTGCGTCCTGCGGAATGCGGCGGAAAGTTAACCTATGCCGGACCCTGCGGGAATCCAGTTGCCTTCGAACAAGCAGCCCAACATATATATCTGAATATAGATGGGAGGGGCTTGTTGCTGTTGGGGGCGTTGAAGTGTGAATGACACTTTGGGATGCGTGGCGGCCTGGGTTGGGGCGATGCTTTGGGATGAGGTTCTTACTTAGTTGAAGAGGGGCTTTATGGCTGAGAGGTAGTCTTTGGCTACGTTGACTTTTTCTGCTTCGAAGTTGTGCCATGCCCACCATTGGACCATTCCTACGAAGCTTGAGGCTATGTGGTGTAGTAAGAAGCTGCGGTCCATGGTGCCGGCGGGGCCTGCGGGGTCGGCGGAGACGGTTTCGGCTGCTCGTGACATGATGGTCTTGCGTAAGCAGTCGGCGAAGACGCGTGAGCCCGCGCCGGCTACGAGGGCTCGAACGCCCTGACGGCGTTCCCAGAGGTTGTTGAGGATATGCTCGACCTGCACGAGTGGGTCGTCGAGCGGTGTGCCATCGTCGTCGAGGGCGTGGGTGCAGATGTCGCTCACGAGCTCGGACAGTAGGTCGTCTTTGCTCTTAAAGAGGCCGTAGAATGTCGCGCGGCCTACGTGAGCGCGCGCGATGATGTCGCCGACGGTAATCTTGCCGTAGTCCTCTTCGCGTAGCAGCTCGGAGAACGCCGTGACAATAGCGGCGCGGCTTTTTTCTTTGCGGGCATCCATGGCTATGCATCCACGTGAACGAGCAGACAACGGAGCGTACCGGAGCAACCCTCGTAGGGGCGCTTACCGGCGCCGTAGCCGACGGCCTCGATGCGGTAGCGTGAGGGCAGTTGGTCGGACGTGCGCAGCGCGGTGACGATGGCGGCACCCGTGGGCGTCACGAGCTCGCCGGCGACCGGTGCAGGCGTGAGGGCGATATTGCCCGCCTGGCACAGGTTGACGACAGCGGGGACGGGAATGGGCATGAGGCCGTGGGCACAGTGGATGGTGCCGTGGCCCTCGGAGAGCGACTCGACGACAATATCCTCGATGCCCAGGTCATCGAGGCAGATGGCGACAGAGCAGACGTCGACGATGGAATCGACGGCGCCTACCTCGTGGAACATGACGGTCTCGGGCGTTTTGCCGTGGGCCTTGGCCTCGGAGGCGGCGAGCGCGGTAAAGATGGCGTGCGCACGACGCTTGGCGCCATCGCTTAACTGCGAGCCGTCGATGATGGCGGTGACGTCCGCCAAAGAACGGTGGTGATGGTGGTGGGCGTGATGGTGACCCTCGTGGCCATGGCCGTGGGTCTCATGGTCATGCTCATGGCAGTGCTCATGCTCGTCATGGTCATGATGGTGGTGCTCGTGCTCGTGCGTGTGCTCGGCAGCTGCTTCGTTGCCGTAGAGCCATGCCATGTCGTGGTCGTGGTTCTCGAGCTCTTCTGCCAGCTGAACGTCGAAATCGCAGGCGTCGATGCCATGCTTGTTTACGCGCGTGACGGCGATCGTAAAGCCGTCGACCGGCAGTGTGGCGAGCTGTTCGCGCAGGTGCTCCTCGCTGGCGCCCAGGTCGAGCAGGGCCGCGACGGTCATATCGCCGCTGATGCCCGAGGTGCCGTCGATGATAAGCGTGTGCTGATGATTGGACATGGAATGCTCCTTAGCGGGCGCGGGGTGTGCCGGCGCTCAGATGATTGATAAGACTTGCCTGGTAAGCGGCGCCAAAGCCGTTGTCGATATTGACGACCGATACGCCGCTGGCACAGGAGTTGAGCATGGCGAGCAGTGCGGCTACGCCACCAAAACTTGCGCCGTAGCCCACGCTGGTGGGAACGGCGATGACCGGACAGCTCACCAGGCCGCCGATAACGCTCGCCAACGCGCCCTCCATGCCGGCGATGGCGATGACCACCTGTGCCTGGGCAAGTTCCTCGGCATGCGCGAGTAGGCGGTGCAGGCCGGCGACGCCTACGTCGTAGAGGCGGTCGACCTCGTTGCCATAGAACTCGGCCGTCAACGCGGCTTCCTCGGCGACGGGCAGGTCGCTCGTGCCGGCGCAGGCGACGACGATGCGTCCGTTGCCGGTAGGGGAGGGCTTGCCGCCCACGAGGGCGAGCTGCGCGTCCGGGACATATCCCAGGTCGATGCCGTTGCCGAGGAGCTCCGAGGTGCGGGCTGCCTTTTCGGCATCCAGGCGCGTGACCAGGATGCGCTCCTGGCCGGCATCGCGCAGCGCTTCGATAATGGCGGCAATTTGCTCGGCGGTTTTACCGGCACCGTAGACAACCTCGCCGGCTCCCTGGCGCACTCCGCGCGAAAGATCGAGCTGCGCAAAGCCTAAATCGGCGGTCGGAGCCGTCTGGATGCGTGTGAGGGCGTCGGCAGGGGTGACTGATCCGCCGGCAACATCGCTCAGTAGCTGCTCTAGATCTCGCTTATCCATATATGTTCCCTTCGACGGCGCAAAGTCTAGCACTCAAAGGGTGTTTTTCCGAACACTAAGACAAAATTGTTCGGAAACTATAGGACAGACTGATTCAATTGTTAGACAGATCGGCTAGTCGCGCAGGATGATGTCCATGGCGAGCATCAGGTTGCGCTCGTCGATGGCAAACGGGGCTGCCTCGCGCGTCTTGGGCTTGGCACAAAACGCGATGCCAGTGCCCGCGGCCTGGATCATGGGGATGTCGTTGGCGCCGTCGCCGATTGCCACGGTATGGGCCATGTCGACACCGCACTCAACTGCCCAGTCCAGCAGCTGGATGAGCTTGGACTCCTTGGTCACAATGTTGGCAGCCAACTTACCGGTGAGCTTGCCGTCCATGACTTCCAGGCGGTTGGCCAGGCAAAAATCGATGCCCGCGGCGGTTACGATCTTGTCAGCGACCTCGTGGAAGCCGCCGCTTACCACGCCGACCTTCCAGCCCTTGCTGTGTGCCGAGCGCACAAGCTCTAACGCGCCGGGGGTAAACGTCACGCGCTCAAAGGTGCGCTCGAACACACTCTCGTCCAAGCCGGCAAGCAGCCCCACGCGTTCCTCGAGCGCCTGCTTAAAGTCGAGCTCGCCGCGCATGGCGCGCTCGGTGATCTTCGCCACTTGCTCGCCTACGCCGGCCTCCTCGCCCAACAGGTCGATGACCTCCTGGTTGATGAGCGTGGAGTCGATATCCATAACGATGAGGCGTGCAGTCATGGTGGGCCTTTCCGAGTGCAGTTGTATTGGGGCACATTGTCGCACGCGGCGCGCCTGGGCGACGGCCGCGGTGCGTCAATTGTTTCGTCTCCGTCAAGTCTTTGGGCAAGAGTTACTTTTTCGCGGTACATCGACGTGGGTGCGATAAGATAGAACGCCATGTCCGGCTGCGCGGTTTACGCAGGCTGGGCAAATCTGTACGACGCCGCCCGGAACGACACGGGGCGGCACAGATCCATAAAGGAGGATCACTGGTATGAGCCAGACCCGTCCCATCGATGAGCATTCCATGCACACCCGTACCTGCGGCGAGCTTCGCTTCGAGAACGTGGGCGAAGAGGTCACCCTCACCGGTTGGGTGAGCCGTCGCCGCGACCACGGCGGCCTTATCTTCTGCGACCTTCGCGACCGCGAGGGCATCACGCAGCTCACCTTCGACCCCGAGCACTCCGATGGCGATGCCTTTAAGATCGCCGAGACCATGCGTCCCGAGTGGCCCATCAAGATCCACGGCGTCGTGCGCGCCCGTGGCGAGGAGACCACCAACACCAAGCTCGCGACCGGCGAGATCGAGGTCCTGACCGACCACGCCGAGGTGCTCAACACGTCCGTCACCCCGCCGTTCCAGATCGAGGACGGCATCGAGACCAGCGAGGACACCCGCCTGCGCTATCGCTATCTGGACCTCCGTCGTCCCGAAATGATGGCCAACCTCAAGCTGCGCTCCGACTTCACCTTTGCCATTCGCGAGGCGCTGCACAACCGTGAGTTCATGGAGGTCGAGACGCCCTCCCTGTTCAAGTCCACGCCCGAGGGCGCCCGCGACTTCATCGTCCCCAGCCGCATCCAGCCGGGTAACTTCTACGCCCTGCCGCAGTCCCCGCAGCTCCTGAAGCAGCTGCTCATGGTCGGTGGCGTCGAGCGCTACTACCAGGTTGCCAAGTGCTTCCGCGACGAGGACCTGCGTGCCGACCGCCAGCCCGAGTTCACTCAGGTCGATATCGAGATGTCCTTCGTGGACCAGAACGATGTCATGAGCGCGCTCGAAGAGGTTCTTGCCGATGCCTTCGGCCGCATGGGTGTCGAGATGCCCACGCCGCTGCGTCGTATGAACTACTGGGATGCCATGGACACCTATGGCTCCGACAAGCCCGATACCCGCTATGGCATGCACCTGGTCGACCTGACCGACATCTTTGCCAACTCCAAGTTCAAGGTCTTTGCGACTGCCGCAAACGAGGAGGGCTCCGTCGTCAAGGCCATCAACGCCAAGGGCGCCGGTGCCTGGGCACGTGCCAAGATCGATAAGCTCGCCGGCGTGGCCTCCACGTTTGGCGCCAAGGGCCTGGCATGGATCGCCTTCCGCGAGGACGGCTCCATCAACAGCCCCATCGTCAAGTTCTTCTCGGACGAGGAGATGGCCGCTCTGCGCGAGCGCATGGACGTCGAGCCCGGCGACCTTGTGATGTTCGCCGCCGGCCCGCGCCTGCTCTCCGACGAGATCCTGGGCGGCATGCGTTCGCACATGGCCAACGCACTCGAGATCAAGCGCGAGGGCCACGACTTCCTGTGGGTCGTCAATTTCCCGCTGTTCCATTGGGACGAGGACCGCAAGGCCTATGCTGCCGAGCATCAGCCCTTTACCCTGCCGACCGAGACCGACATCGCCAAGATCGAGGCCGATCCGCTGGCGGCCGGTTCGTGCACCTACGACTTTGTCATGGACGGCTTTGAGGCCGGCGGTGGCGGTATGCGTATCCACAACGCCGAGATGCAGATGTCCATGCTCAAGCTCCTGGGCTTTACCGAGGAGCGCGCCGAGTCTCAGTTTGGCTTCCTCATGGAGGCCCTCAAGTTTGGTGCGCCCCCGATGGGCGGTTTCGCTCTGGGCCTGGACCGCGTGTGCATGCTGCTCGCCGGTTCCGACTCCATCCGCGACGTCATGGCGTTTCCCAAGACGGCCAGCGGCTCCGACCTTATGTCGGGCGCCCCGAGTGCCGTTAGCGGCGTCCAGCTCAAGGACGTCAGCCTGCGCCTGATGTAGGCGAGCGGCTACATCTTGCTTGCAACGAGGGAAGGACGTGTGTCTTCCCTCGTTTTTTATACGCCGAGGTTGCGAGGGTATAGGTTGACTGGGCGTCGCGGAAACTACGACCCGGAATTTGCGTCCAGAACGGGTCGCGCTTTCCCAAGGGGGGTCCTCTGGGAAAGCGCGACCCAGAATTCGGCAAAATAATGGGGCACAGTTTCCGGTTGAGCTGTCTAACGGAAACTGTGCCCCAGAATGAGCGCTCAAAACGGGGCAGGCTTTCCGCAACAACTGTCTGGCAGAAAGCCTGCCCCAGTTTCTTATAGCGAGTCTCTCTGGATCAGCTGCATGTGCATCACGGAGGTGGTAGGCTCGGCACCCTTGATCATGTCGAGCGCAATGTTGGCGGCCATGTGGCCTTCTTCGCGCAGGGGCTGGCGGACGGTCGTGAGCGCGGGGACGCAGCGCGTCGCAATCTCGTGATCGTCGAAGCCGACGACAGAAACGTCCGCAGGAACGGATAGGCCTGCCTCGTTGAGTGCGGTGATGACGCCAGCCGCGATACGGTCCGATCCGCAGAGCACGCCATCGAAAGCAATCTTGCGCGCGAGGATCTGGTGCATGGCCTGATAGCCGTCTCCGCTGTTCCAGCCGGTATAGATAACGTTTGCGTCTGGGAGGTCTTCGCCCAAGACGGCGCGGTAGCCGCGCAGGCGGTCGACAACAGCGGGGTTGTCATGCGGTCCCAACACGGCGACGATATCTTTGCGGCCGCGCCCCTTCATGGCGAGTGCCGCAAAGCGTCCGCCCTCTTCGTCGTCAGAGTAGACCGTCGAGAACACATCGCGATAGGGGTGGCCCTCGAGCTGGCCGCACAACACGGTGGGTACGCCCAGCTCGCGCAGCACCTCGAGCAGCTCGCTGCCTTTGTAGGGAGAGACGTCGATCACGGCGTCGAACGAGCGGCGCTCAAAGTGCTCGCGTGCGCGGTTGCGCTCATGCGTAGAAGACGCCTGCAAGATAACGGGCAGATAGGACGACTCCGACAGTTCCTCGGTAATGCCGCTCAAAAACTCGCTATAGGTGGGGTCGCTGAAGAGTTCACTCAGAGGCTC
>URNK01000040.1 GCA_900549195.1 uncultured Collinsella sp. | reverse complement strand
GCGTTCGACTCCCCACGAAAGGCCCGCACGGACGCTTTCGCTGCGCAGCTCGCCATCGTGCAGCACGCACGGGCAATGCTTGTCCTCGCAAATCTGAGCGACCTCGGGCCAACGCGTCGAAACCACGACGTCAAAGCCCCGGGGAACCGAATCGATGGTCCGGGCAATCAGCGGCTCGCCATAGATATCGGCAAGCATCTTGTTAGAGCCAAACCGCTTGCCCTCGCCCGAAGCCATAATGACGCATCCAAGTTTCATCTCCGCAAACCTCCCCTGGCTGCCTTGGACACCATAGTTGCTATACCCACCATACCAAGCTCGCACTCCGTCGGAACAGGTATGCGCTCGTTTTTCCAGCGAACGCCCCTTGGCTCTCCATAGCACAAAGGAGGGCACCCCGCGACGCAGGGCACCCTCCTCAATGGTGCAGATATGCCTACTCAGCGTCGCCGGTAAACGTGGTACCGGTCTTGCCGGCAAGGCCATCGCGCGCCTTCTCGAGCAGTGTGATGAGCGCCGTGCGGCCCGGCTTGCTCTCGGCAAACGTCGAGGCGGCCTGAACCTTGGGCAGCATGGAGCCGCGACCGAACTCGTTGGCCTCGGACAGACGCTTTACGTCAGCCGCGGTCAGCGTGTCGAGCCACTGCTCGTGGTCGGTGCCAAAGCCAATGGCAACCTTCTCCACGGCCGTCAGGATAACCAGGGCATCGGCATCGAGCTGCTCGGCGAGCTTCTCGGCCGCAAAGTCCTTATCGATGACGGCGGCAGCGCCCTTAAGGTGGTTGCCCTGGGCCTTGGTGACGGGAATGCCACCGCCGCCGCAGGAGATCACCACATGGTTGGACTCGACGAGCGACTTAATGGTGTCGAGCTCGACGATGTTCACGGGCTTGGGCGAGGCAACCACGCGACGGAAGCCCTGCTTCTCGTCGTGGATGAACTGGTAGCCGCGGTCGGCCTCCAGCTCCTTGGCCTCGGTCTCGCTCATCCACGGACCAATCGGCTTGACCGGGTCGGCAAAGGCCGGGTCGTCTGCCGCAACCTCGACCTGGGTGAGCACGGTGGCGACACCCTTGTCGATATTGCGGTCGAGCATTTCCTCGCGCAGCGCATTTTGCAGGTCATAGCCAATGTAGCCCTGGCTCATGGCGCCGCAAACGGACAAGGGGCAGGGAACGTACTTCTGAGGATTAGAGCGCGTGAGCTCAGCCATCGCGTTGGCGATCATGCCCACCTGGGGACCGTTGCCATGCACGACGACGACCTCGTTGCCCTCCTCGATCAGGTCGACGATAGCCTTGGAAGTCGTCTTGACGGCCTCCATCTGCTCGGGAAGGTTGGCGCCGAGGGCGTTTCCGCCCAGGGCGACAACGATACGCTTAGCCATTTCTCAGCCCGGCTTTAGGCCTGGAACCAACGGGCGGTGTTGCGCTCGTCGAGGGCCTTGAGGGTAGCGGCGGGATCGGCAACCTTCTGCAGGAACATCATGGCTGCGATGGCATACGGCTTGTAGCTGGCCTCCTTGTACATGCCCACGCGGTGCATGTCGAAGACGTCGGCGTTAACCTCGCCGTGCTCGCAGGAGACACCGGAGATGTCGGCGGGCAGCGGGTGCATAAAGATGGTGTCCTGGCCGTTGGCAGTCTTCTCCATGAGCTCGGTCGTAGAGCACCAGTCCTGATGGGTGGCGTTCTGGGCGAGCAGCTCCTTCTCGAGCGCAGCGATGCCGGCGTCGTCGCCCTCGGCGTACAGGTTGGTACGCTTCTCCATGGCGGCAAACGGAGCCCAGCTCTTGGGGATCACGATGTCGGCGCCCTCGAAGGCCTCGGCCATGGTGTTGACCTGCTTAAAGGTGGTACCGGACTCGGCGGCATAGCCCTTAGCGCGCTCGACGACCTCGGGCATGAGGTCGTAGCCCTCGGGGTGAGCCAGGGTGACGTCCATGCCAAAGCGGGGCAGTAGGCTGATCAGCGACTGCGGGCAGGACAGCGGCTTGCCGTAAGAGGGCGAATAGGCCCAGGTAACGGCAACCTTCTTGCCCTTGAGGTTCTCAAGACCGCCAAACTCGTTGATGAGGTAGAGCATGTCGGCAGAGGACTGCGTGGGGTGGTCGGAGTCGGACTGCAAGGAGATGAGCGTGGGACGGTGATCCAGAACGCCGTCCTCGTAGGCCTGCTGGACAGACTCGGAGACCTCGGCCATGTAGGCGTCGCCCTTGCCGATGTACATGTCGTCGCGGATGCCGATGACGTCGGCCATAAAGGAGATCATGGTAGCGGTCTCGCGGACGGTCTCGCCGTGGGCGATCTGGGACTTCTTCTCGTCCAGGTCCTGCAGCTCAAGGCCGAGCAGGTTGGCGGCCTTAGAGAAGGAGAAGCGCGTACGGGTGGAGTTGTCGCGGAACAGGGAGACGGCCAGGCCCGAGTCGAAGATCTTGGATGAAACGTTGTTCTCACGCAGCTCGCGCAGGGCGTCGGCGACGATGTAGAGCGCCTTGAGCTCGTCGGTGGTCTTATCCCAGGTGTGCAGGAAGTCGCTGCCGTACATGCCCTTAAAATCGAGGCCGTTCAGCTGCTCGACGAGCTCGGTAAACTTGGCGTCCATGTAAATATCCTTTCTAAAGATGAAACGATCGCAATGAGTAGATGTGCTCCGGCATGCGCGTGTGGCTAGAACATGCAGAGCACCATGACGAGGACCCGCCACCGTTGAGGAAGCATGGGAGATAACGACCGCGGGCCCCAAGTCAACAGGGGATGCCGGGGGCACGAGCGGCCCCCGGCTCAACAAGATCAAGGAATGGGACTAGTCGATCTTGTTGTTGGTCAGACCGGCGCGGAACACGGTGGCATCGCCATCGGCCTGGCTCGGATCGTAGAGGTTCAGAGCGGCAACATACATGGCGGCAGCGGTGACCAGGTCATCCTTGTAGGTGACCTCGTTGGGAGCGTGAGCCTGAGACTCGGCACCCGGGCCAAAGCCGACGCAGGGGATGCCATAACGGCCCTGGATGGAAACGCAGTTCGTGGAGAAGGTCCACTTATCGCACAGCGGGCGACCGGTGCGCTTGTCCATGCTGGGCTCGCAGCCGATGCGCTCGTCACCAAACATGGCCTTGTGGGCGTCGACGAGGGCCTTGACGTGCGGAGCGGTCTCCTTGTTGATCCACGTGGGGAAGTAAGCCTCGGTCTCGTAGACCTCGCCGGTCCAGGACGGACGGTCGTACATGTACATGGAGACCTTCACATCGTCGCCGTACTTCTTGGCGGCCGGCAGGTTGCGGATCTCGTCCAGGCAGGACTCCCAGGTCTCACCGGCGGTCATGCGACGGTCGATGGAGATGGCGCAGGAATCGGCCACGGCGCAGCGGCTGGGGCTGGTGTAGAAGATCTGGCTGACGGTGCAGGTGCCGCGGCCCAGGAAGCGGGCATCCTCGTAGTGCTCGGGGTTGTACTTGGGGTCGAGCATCTTGACGAGGCCCTTGATGTCGGTCGACTCGTCGCAGCCGTTGTTGTTGAGGGCGCGGACGTCGGCGATGATGTCGGCCATCTTGTAAATGGCGTTATCGCCGCGGTCGGGAGCGGAGCCGTGGCAGGAGGTGCCGTGAACGTCGACGCGGATCTCCATGCGGCCGCGGTGACCGCGATAGATGCCGCCGTCGGTAGGCTCGGTGGAAATGACGAACTCGGGCTTAATGCCGTCCTTGTTGTAGATGTACTGCCAGCACATGCCGTCGCAGTCCTCTTCCTGGACGGTGCCGACGACCATAATCTTGTAGCCCTCGGGGATGAGGCCCATGTCCTTCATCATCTTGGCAGCATAGGTAGCAGAAGCCATGCCACCCTCCTGGTCGGAGCCACCGCGGCCGTAGATGATCTCGTCGGTCTCGTAGCCCTCATAGGGATCGGCATCCCAGTTCTCGATGTTGCCGATGCCGACGGTGTCGATGTGAGAGTCGATGGCGATGATCTTGTCGCCCTCGCCCATAAAGCCCATAACATTGCCCAGGCCGTCGACCTTGACCTCGTCATAGCCAAGGCTCTCCATCTCGGCCTTGATGCAGGCGACAACCTCACCCTCCTCGCAAGACTCAGAGGGATGGGAGATCATAGCGCGCAGGAAGCGAGTCATATCAGCACGATGGGACTCAGCAGCAGCCTTGATAGCGTCGAAATCGAGTTCTTTAGCCATTGTTCATAACCTTTCAAACGAAGGAATCTACCTGTGAGGTGGCGGAGCGATACCTATTTACTCCGCCCCAACGATTAGCAAGTGGGATATTCGCCTTCCCAAACAATGCGGCGATACTGGTCGGGATCGGTGTCACCTTCCGTGGAGAAGCAGAGCACGGAGCTCGTCTTGTCCAGGCCGATGAGTTCCTTGAGCTCGGCGTACTCGGGATCGAGCATGAGAGTCTCGACCAGGCCGGTGGTCACAGCGCCGGACTCGCCGGAGATGACGCGCGGGTCGCCCTTCTCGGGGGCGCCCAGGGTACGCATGCCGCGAGCGGTGACCCAGTCGGGGCAAGACACGAAGGCGGTGGTGTGGTTGCGCAGGATATCCCAGCCCAGGATGTTGGGCTCGCCGCAGCACAGGCCGGCCATGATGGAGGGCATGTCGCCGTCCACGATGCGCGGGTCGCCGTCGCCGGCGGCAGCGCCCTTGTACAGGCAGGCGGCAGGTGCGCACTCGACCACGACGAAGGTGGGCGGGTTATCGGGATACAGGTTGGTGAAGTAGCCCACCACGGCGCCGGCCAGCGAGCCCACGCCAGCCTGGACAAAGACGTGCGTCGGACGGTTGATGGCCATCTCGCGCAGCTGCTCGGCTGCCTCGGAAGCCATGGTGCCGTAGCCCTCCATGATCCAAGACGGGATCTTCTCGTAGCCCTCCCAGGCGGTGTCTTGAACGATAACGCCGCGCTCGCAGGCGTCGGCCTCGGCGGCGGCCATACGCACGCACTCGTCGTAGTTGACCTCTTCGATGGTCACCGTGGCGCCCTCGGCGGCGATGTTATCAAAGCGGGGCTTGGTGGAACCCTTGGGCATGTGCACGACGGCCTTCTGGCCAAGCTTGTTGGCAGCCCATGCCACGCCGCGGCCATGGTTGCCGTCGGTGGCGGTAAAGAAGGTGGCCTGGCCAAAGTCCTTGGCAAGCTGATCGGAGGTCAGGTAATCGAAGGTGCACTCGGCGACGTCCTTGCCGGTCTCGTCGGCAATGTAGTTGGCCATGGCAAACGAACCGCCCAGGACCTTGAAGGCGTTGAGGCCAAAGCGATAGCTCTCGTCCTTAACGCACAGGTTGGACAGGCCCAGGCGCGCGGCCTGACCGTCCAGGCGGGCAAGCGGAGTGACGGTATATTGAGGGAACGACTGGTGGAAGGCGCGGGCCTTCTTCACGTGGTCGAGGCTCATGATTCCCAAGTGCTTGTCATCGCTCTTGGGCATCGTGTTGCCCGCCCACTGGATCTTATCGGCCATACGGTGAACTCCTTAAGTCCTCTCTTGCCGGCCCCCGCATACGCGTTTCAGCCCATTCCCATTCATGCGACTGAACTTTTATGTGGATGCCAAACAAAAAGTTTGTTAGCACTGTTCTATCACACTTTTTGCTTGGCAAACCTAACAAATTGTTTGTTGCCGTAATCGGTACCTTTTCGCCGACGAACGGTCACATAACGCAGTGACACTTTCGCTATTTGCGAACAGGTGTGGTTTATGGCAAAGTGTGCCCAAACTAATTTTTAGGAAGGTACCTATGACCCCCGCACAGATTGAGTTCTACAAGCGCCTTGCACACGGCCTGGCACTCCAATTTGGCCCCAACTGTGAAGTCGTCGTCCACGACCTGGAGACCGAGGACGTGGACCACTCCATCGTAGTGATCGAAAACGGCCACGTCAGCGGGCGCAAACTGGGTGACGGCCCCAGCCATATTGTGTTTGAGTCCATGCACGATGGCACCACCGACGTGCACGACCGCGAGCCATACCTCACCAAAACCACCGATGGCAAGCTGCTCAAGTCCTCGACCATCTTTATCCGCAACGACGAGGGCAAGCCCGTCGGCATTTTGGGCATTAACTTTGACATTACGCTCATGAAGGCTTTTGAGCGCTCGCTCGATGCCTTTACCGGCACCGGCGCCACGGGCTACACCGAGCCCGAGCCCATTACCAAAAACATCGGCGACCTGCTCGAAGACCTGCTGCGCGAGTGCGAGCAATACGTGGGCAAACCCGCGGCGCTCATGACCAAAGATGAGCGCATTCGCGCCATTGGCTACCTCGACCGTCGCGGCGCCTTCCTCATTTCCAAGTCGAGCGAGCGCGCCTGCGAGTTCTTTGGCATCTCAAAGTACAGCTTCTATAGCTACCTCAATGAGGCCAAGGCGGCGGCCGGCGACAAGTAGGCACTCGCCTGGATTGCCCCTCCCCTTTTGGGCGCGAGTTCTGGAAAGCACGAATCCAAGAGTCGGCCGCTAGGCAAGTTCCATATAATCGATGAATGTGAGCATTTCGAAAGGATGGAACAAGATGGGGTCGAGCAACGCATCACGCAACTGCCGCGGAGGCACCGTTTCTGGCGCCAGGCATGCGAAACGCGCGTTTGACGAGGGCGAAGACGATCTGTTTGCGTTGAGCCTCGACGACGTGATGAGCGACCGCCCCTGGACTGCCGAGGAACTCATGGGCGGCGGAGCTCGCCCGACAAGTGCAAAGCCCGCACCTTCCGCCACGCCCGCGCCGGCATCCGTGCCCGCAGACGACTTTGGCACCCGTCCCATCGTGCAGACGACGCGTAAAGCCGCCCCTGCGCCCCGTCCTGCTAGCGATCCATCCGAGACGGCGGCGTTTCTCGCTGCAGCGGCACAGCGTCCCACGGCAGACAGCACGATTCGCTACGCTGCCCCGCAGCAGCCGGCATACACGGCTCCCGAGCCCGAGCTCGAGCCGCCTGTCATGGATCTGGATGATCTTTCCAACCGCCAGTTTGCCTTTGATTCCTGGGCGGCGGCAGATCTGGACGAGACCTCGAGCGGCATGCCGGCGCTCGACATTCCGGTAAACCCTTTGTTTGCGGCTGCCGAGAAACGCGAGTCCGCATACGACAACACCGCAGCATACGCCAACCGCCCGAACGAACAACCTCGCGCCGGCCGCATCGAAACCGAGGATTACGGCCAAACATCGAGCGGCTATTCTCGCGACCCGTTTGCCGCCACGCCCGCTCCCGATTACAACCAAGCGAGCGTAAAGGCAGCCTCGGCATCGTCGTATACCCACGGCACCGACGATGAGCGTGCTGCCGATTACCACACCGAAGAAGAACCGCCGCGCTTTTCGGAGTTTTCGCATGCGGCAAAGGTTGTCTTTATCGCCATCATCATCGCTCTGCTCGGCGTGATTGCGTTTGAGGGATTCCAGCTGTTCCGCGGCCCCACCGCGTCCGAATCGGCAACGCAGCAAAAAGAGGACGACAACCAGTACCTGGACATCAATACCCTCAAGGGCGACCCCAACAGCTAGGTTGGAACATAAGCTATGCCGTACCCCTGTTCACGTGCAGTTTTACACTTTTCCGTGATTTCCACGCACCCATTTCGACACTTTTCCGTAATTTGAGCGGCTCGAATTTGACACTTTTCCGTACTTTCATACGGCTGATTTCGACACTTTTCCGGATGTTGGCCGAATAATCGCCGCGCAATCAAGCGTCGCTTGCACATCATTTCGCAGGCGGCGCTTGATTTCTGTCCGCGTGCGCTGATAGACTCCATCGTGTCCGCAAGGAGCGGGCACGTTTTATCCAGAGTCGGGGTAGAGAGTTGGCTCCACGATCCCGACGCCAACCGGCCAAGAGGCACGGTGGCCCTGCCAACATCGATGAAAGGAGTCCGTATGGACAATTTCTCCGTGCGCAGCGAGCGCAGTTTCCACAACCTGGTCGTCAAGCCAAAACGAATGCATCTTTTGGACGGGCCGAGCGGCTATGCCTCGGCCATGGTCAAGAGCAGCCTCTCCCACCAGATGCGCTTTACGGTACAGAAGCTCGAGGAAGAGCTCTGTGCTGCCGGCAACCCGCACGTACTGCAGATCAAGCTGCTCGGAGACGACTCGCGCGAGCCGTCCAGCTGGAAGCTCTTCGCTGACGGCGCGTGCGTTGCGGACGGATCCGGCGCCTTTGCCCGCGAGTGCTTCTGCGAGGGAGCCGAGGCATTCCTGGACCTGTGCCGCGGCGCCGTGCGCGCGGCCGAGCTGCGCCAATGGAGCCAGAGGGAGCACGAGCTGCTGAGTGCCGTGCGCGGGATTGCGATGGTGTAGGCAGACAGACCAGGCAGCTCGTCATACTGGTTGACGCTTTGATTCAAACAGCATGGTGGAGCCGCGCTTACAGCTCCGCCATGCCAAACCGAATGGCGTTCTCAAAAGGCCTACCTCCCCTCCGCCTTCAGCTTCAGCAGCAAGTCACCCAGCTCGGGGCACTTGCTAGAAAGGTGCGTCTGAGCTCGCTCGCCCATCCCCCACCGCTGGCGGATCTCCTGGGCGTGCGGACTCACATGATAGTCCCCGTCCATCATCTGCTTGAGCAGCTTGGCGGTCACGCGCGCATCGGCTAGGGCGCTGTGGGCATGGCCCGTCGACTCGTCAAACTCGATACCAAACCACGTCGCCGCGTCGCCCAACGAGACGTGCCCATGGCTGCCAACGTCCATGATCGAGGTGTAAAACGCCTGCAAGTCGGCCCAGTCCGTAGGAAATGAGGAAAGGTCGATGCGCTTTGCCTGGCACTCGGTCAAAAGCTGTCGGCGGTCCGCCCCGCTCCAGCAAACCACCTGAGCGGAGTAGCGACCGATCCAATCGCCGAGCCTTTTAATCACCACGTAGAGCGGATCGGCCATCGCAGTGTCCACGGCCGATATCCCCGTGAGCTCGCGGACGGGATACGCAACACCTTCGGCATATTCCGTCTGCACAAACTGCGAGAACTCGCCCATCACGTTGCCGCGGTAATCGAGCTTGACGGCGCCGATCTCGATAATCTCGTTGCGCAGCCCGCGGCGCTGGCGCTGTCTTGGCACCGGAGCGAACTCAAAGTCGAGCACGATCTGGCGCGCAAAGTTCGTCGTATCGATAGCCGAGATACACGGCGTCTTTTCAGCTGACACGGTTAGGGCCTTTCTCCGTCAACTGCCGCTTGCTACATAGGCGGCTACATTGCCGTAAGGATAGGCGCCCGTGCGGACATGAAAGCGGGGCGCAATACCATGCGCTGGTCGCACGCCATGCAGACGGCCCCAAGAGAATCGCCCGCTCTATTCAAATGCATGAAAAAGATTTAGGCCCGGTGACTTGAATCAGCGGTCATCCCGGGCCCATCAGAGCTCGTAGAGCTCTTGGTTGCTTTGGTCTCGCTCTTCACGGCGCTTATCGAACTTTCCGAGGCACTCAAGCAGCATTCGAAGCATAACAAGTCGCTGCCATTAAGGCACTGACCTCTTGACCAAGCAACGGCGCTGCCCAGCTATCACCCTTGGGCTGCCGTCAACTTTATTCTATCCGCGAGCATCTGGTTTACCAAATGGATTTTCGGTAAAGGAAGCACGGCACGCCCGCAAAACCACTACGCCCCAAGTGCCGCCATGGGAATCACCGCCACGCCGTCGTCGCGTGTATAGGCAATGCTCCCCTTTCCAACCACGACCGCCAAAAACGCCGGCGCGGCATTCTGGGCGGCAGGATTGGAGAGCACTTTCCTCTCCAGCGCCTTGAGATTTCTCGCTCCATCGTCTGCTTTCGCATCACTCAGCTTGACCTCGATGGCTCCCCAGCGCCCGTCGTGCTCAACGATCAAATCGACCTCAAGGCCCTTCTCATCTCGGAAATAATGGACACTGTTGTCGACACCGCCGTAGGTGGAAAGGAACACGCGCACGTCGCGCAGGACGAGATTCTCAAAGAGCATCCCCAGCGTTTGCATATCGCCAAGCAGCCGCTCAGGGGTAGCCCCCAGCAACGCCGCCGCAAGTGACGGGTCACAGAAGTAGCGCTTGGGGCGCACGCGAACGCGGGCCTTCGAGCGCATGGGCGGCTCCCATCCGCACAGGTCCTCGGTCAGCTTGAGCCTGTTGAAGAGGTCCAAGTACGCAGCGATGGTCCTCTCGTCGGGGCCCGCCTCACCGTACGAGGCGTCCTTTACGAGCGTCTTGTACGTGACAGCCTGGCTCTCGTTCATGGCAAGAGCTCGCAAAAGGCCGTGTGCAAGCTCGGGCGACATGCCCTCGTCCAGCACGTTGACGTCGAGCACCGAGTGCACGTACTGGCTTGCCGTCTCTCGCGCAAGATCTTCCGAAAGCCCAAGATTTGCAGGCCAACCGCCCCTGCAGCACCAGCGGGCGACGTCATCCACCGTGCTCTCGCGACGCTGAGGGGCAAAATCCTCGCCCTTAAAGAGGCTTGCCAGTGACACGAGCGGCTCGCCGTCGCCCGACTCACACAGGGCCATGGGGCGCATTGACAGACGGGCGATCCTACCCGTGCCGGAATGACGAACATGGCTGCGCTCCTCGCTTTTGAGCGCGGTCGAGCCCGTGAGCAAAAGTGTCCCCCGTTCGTTGCCGCTCGCGTCCACGAAACGCCGGGCGGCATCCCAGACCTCGGGCACCTCCTGCCATTCATCGACCAGGTGTGGCGCATCGCCGATGAGCGCCAGGCTTGGGTCGACCTCTGCCGCCGCACGCTGCGCAGGCTCATCGAGCCTGGAGACGCTCGCCGAGCGAGAGAGCGCCGTCCAGGTCTTGCCGCACCATTTGGGGCCGTTGATCTCCACACAGCCAAACGCCCGCATAAGGGTGTCGAGGCGCTCCTCTATGAGCCGGGGCCTATATCCCTTTTGGGTCAATCTCTTTGGTGCATCCACAGACGGCCGTCCCTCTCTATCACGCGATATGCGAAATTACGCCATTCTCAATGCTGATTTTACGCTACTTTCAATGTAGTTTTTACGCCATGACAGATGTAGTTTTTACGCCATTTTCATTGAAGGTTTTACGCTTGGCATCCTTAGCGCGACGCTCGCTCAACCCCTGACCACCGGATTGCCCGAATTCCGGGATGCTGTCTCCGCTCCAAACAAAAGGCCCCAGCTCGCGATGGAGCCGGGGCCAAAGGCGCAGCGTATGTAGTTGATGCTGAGCGCGAACGGCCCGTCAGCAATGGTCGTCCGCGCCCTACCCTACCCGCGGTGACGGGCGCGGCTGTAGGGCGTATCCACCATGGGCAGATCCGGACGCAGCTTGCCGTCGAATGCGCGATAGGCGTTCTGCACGGCGGGCGCCGTGGGGATCGTTGCGATCTCGCCGATGCCCTTGCCGCCGTATGCCACGGGCAACAGCTCGTCCTTCTCCACGTAGATGGCGTGGATATTCGGGATCTCGGGCGCACGGAACAGCCCGAGCGTGCCGTACCTGGCCTGGGGTACGCAGTCCTTGAGCGGCCAGTCCTCGGTAAGCGCATAGCCCATACCCATGAGCACGCCGCCTTCAATCTGGCCCTGGATGGAGATGGGGTTGACCACCTTGCCGGAATCGTGCGCAGCATAGACCTCGCTCACGCGGCCGTCATCGTCCAGAATGACCACATGCGTGGCAAAACCGTAGCAGATGTGGCTCTTGGGGTTGGGAACGTCGGCGCCCAGCTTGTCGGTCGGCTCCAGATACACGTAGCCAAACTCGCACCCCTCGAGCGCCTTGATGGCGGCCGCAGGATCCTGAGGATGCATGCCCTGGCCGGCGACGAGTTCCTGCGTGTGCAGCTGATAGGCGCGACCGTCGTCGTACTCGATCTTGACGCCGTCGCCATGCGCGCTCACGGGAGTATCGGGTGCAGGCTTGCCGGCCTCGATGTCAAGCATGGCATCTGTCTC
>URNK01000039.1 GCA_900549195.1 uncultured Collinsella sp. | reverse complement strand
GTTACAAGGACTGCGTCGTCGTGGCCGTGTCCAACACCGCCGAGTTCGCCGACGTCGAGCTTACCGTCGAGGCCGAGTCTGCCGTTGCCGCCGGTGACGCCATCGTTAAGGTCGTCCGCAAGTAGTCTGCGGCATCCAGAAGATGCACAAGGGTGGTCGGGTTGTCCGGCCACCCTTTTTTAATGGGCTAAGCAGGTGCGTTTTATTGCAGGGGCTTGCTTCACGGGCCATTTGTTCGTCAAATTGAGCCGTTCGCGCTTTTGCGACGTAGGGGTTTGGACGGAGCCGCTAATATGAACTTACTGTCACGACGTGCGCTGCGCGGGGAACGCAGCGCCGCTTGTTTGGAGGAATGTCATGAAAAAGAAGCTGCTGCTTGCGCCCCTGATGGCTGCCCTGGTCGCGTGCGTGGTTTTGCTTTCCGGCTGTGGAGGGCCTTCGGTGGAGGGGCTCATCACCAACGACCTTACGAGCCAGTTTGACGAGATCAAGAACGGCGGCGATGACTTCCTTGCCGGTCTGGAAGAGGCTTCGGGCGACGAGTTTGAGCAGCTGGGCATCGATCCCAAGGAGTACGCCAAGAGCTGGCTCGAGGGTTTTGATTACAAGATCGGCGATGTGACGGTCGATGAGGACAAGGGCACCGCGACCGCCGAGGTCACCATCACCTGCAAGTCCATGAATAAGATCGTCGAAGATTTCGCCACCCAGTATCAGGAGAAGGTCGCCGCACTCGATACGACGCCTTCCGAGGACGACCTGTACAAGATGGCCGGCCAGGTGATGGTCGATGTGACCAAGGCCGCTAAGACCAAGGACACCAAGGTCACCTTTAAGTATTCCGCCAACGAGGATAACGAGTGGTCTGCCGACGATTCCGCAACCACCGAGATGATGAATGCGATGATGAGCTAGTTCGTTGCGGCGTTTTACCAAACGCCGCAACTGCTCGACGCCGCTTGCTACTCGCCCAGTACCAGCGCCGTGAGCTCTGCCTGGCTGTCCACCACGTAGTCGGCGCCGGCGGCTTCCAGCTCTGCGCGGCCGCGGAAGCCCCAGCTGACGCCTGCGCTCTTAAGGCCGGCGTTGTGGCCGGTCAGGATATCGACATTGGAATCGCCCACATAGAGCGTGGTTGCCGGATTGGCGCCCAGCTCCTCCATCACATGTAGCGTAACAGGCGCCTCGGGCTTGGGGGGAAACGCATCGACGCGGCCCTGCACCAGCGCAAAGCGTTCGGAACCAAAATACTTCTCGATAAGCGGAGCCGCCGAGACGTGGTCCTTGTTGGTGAGCACGGCAAGCTGCACACCCGCGGCGCGCAGGCGGTCGAGCATCTCAATCGTGCCGGCATAGGGGGCGGTGTGGTCCTCCTTGTGCTCGCCGTAGTAAGCCCTAAACTCGGCAAGCGTCTGCTCAAACATGCGGCCGTCGCCTGCGTACTCGGCGGGCATAAAGCGCTCAACCAGCTTGAGCATGCCGTTTCCCACCTTGTAGCGGTACTCGTCAACGGCAAACGTGGGCCAGCCGTGCGCCTCACAGGTATGGTTGCCGGCGGCCGCCAGGTCCTCGAGCGTGTTGAGAATGGTGCCGTCCAGGTCAAAGATCACATGGGAAAAAGCTGCTGCCATGGGTGCTCCTGCCGCTTGAGTTGTAAAACGCACCCCATGATACTGGGCATGCGTGCCGGGCATGTTTGGAATCTGAATATCTTTAATAGCCCTGAGCCTTTGTCGTTAGCAAATTCTCGGCAGCTGCTCTCCTACGAGCATGTCGAGGATGCGGGTCGAGCCCCAGCCGGTACGTACGCGCACGGCGGGGCGGGTGCCCTCGGCAAGTGGCAGCACGCGACCGATGACGGCGGCATTCTCGCCGTAGCGGGCGGCGCGCATGGCGGCCAGCGCGGCATCGGCTTGCTCGGCAGGCACGACGGCAACCATCTTGCCCTCGTTTGCCACCTGCAGTACATCGTAGCCGAGCATTTCGCAGGCGGCCTGCACGTCGGGACGCACGGGCACGGCATCTTCGTCGACCTCCATGGCAACACCGCTGGCCTGGGCAAACTCGTTGAGCGTCGAGGCCAGGCCACCGCGCGTGGGGTCGCGAAAGCAACGCGTGCCGGGCGCTGCGGCCAAAACGTCGGCAATCAGGTGGTTGAGCGGCGCGGCATCGCTTTCGATGGTGCTCGAAAACGCCAGGCCCTCGCGTTGGCTCATGATGGCGATACCGTGGTCGCCCAGTGTACCCGAGACCAGGATGACATCGCCGGGCTGGCAGTCTGCGCCGCTGAGCGCCACGCCCGCGGGTACCTCGCCCACGCCGGCGGTATTGATATAGACGCCGTCGGCCCCGCCGCGCTCGACCACCTTGGTGTCGCCCGTGATTATGGACACGCCCGCCTCGTGCGCCGTCTCGGCCATCGTCTGCACAATCTGGCGGAGCCTATCCATGGGATAGCCCTCTTCAAGGATAAAGCCGCACGACAGGTAGCGCACGTTGGCGCCCGAGGTCGCGACATCGTTAACGGTTCCGCACACGGCGAGGCGGCCGATGTTGCCACCGGGGAAGAGCTGCGGCGAGACTACAAAGCTGTCGGTCGACATGGCGATGCGCCCGCTCGCGGGCAGCGCGGCGACGCCGGCATCGTTGCCTTCGAGCAGCTCGGGCGAACCAAAGGCATCTAAAAAGACCTCATCGATGATGCGCTTCATCATCTGTCCGCCGGAGCCGTGGCCCAACAGGACGGTGCTATCGGTGATGCTATGGGACATATCCAAAACTCCAATCGTGGGAGGTGTCAGTGCGCGGGGGCGTTCGGGCTAGACTCGGTAACGGTAGTACGCCGCGCAGCTGCCTTCGGAACTCACCATGCACGGGCCGACGGGGTGCTCGGGCGTGCAGGTGCGGCCAAAGAGCGGGCAGCTGCTCGGCGTAATGGCTCCGCGCAGCACGTCGCCGCAGCGGCATCCGCGCGGCTCAACCGTCGGCTCAACGGGCACGTCAAAGCGAACGCGGGCATCAAAGCGCGAGAACTCGGGGCGGATGGAAAGGCCCGAGTTGGCAATCGGCCCCAGCCCGCGCCACGTGGTGTCGCATGGCTCAAACACCTGCTCGACCAGCTGGCGCGCCACGGGGTTGCCGTCTGCGTTGACGCCACGGCGGTAGGCGTTGTCAATCGCCGGCCTGTCCTCGACAACCATCTGGACCAGCATGCAGATGCCCTGCAGGATATCGACCGGTTCAAATCCCGTGACCACGCCCGGGGTATTGAATTCGTCGACCAAAAAGCTAAAGGGCGCCAAGCCCGTGATGGTGGCGACGTGTCCCGGCAGGATAAAGCCGTCGATGGCGGTCTCGGGGTCGTTGGCGATGGCGCGCAACGCCGGCGGCGTGGTCTTGTGGGCGCAATAGACCGAGAAGTTCAAAAGCCCGCGCGCCTCGGCCTCCAAGATGGCGGCGGCGATGGTGGGCGTCGTAGTCTCAAAGCCCACGCCCATAAAAATGACCGGGCGATCGGGGTTTTGCTCGGCAATGTCGAGCGCGTCGAGCGGGGAATAGACGATGCGGATGTCGCGTCCTGCCGCCTTTTGCGCAGCGAGCGAGGTGGATGATCCGGGCACGCGCATCATGTCGCCAAAGGTGGTGATGATGGCGCCGTCTATGTTGGCGAGCGCGATTGCGTGGTCGATGTCGCGGTTGGCGGTGACGCAGACGGGGCAGCCCGGGCCGCTCAGCAGCTTGAGCCCGGCCGGCATAATGGAGCGAAAGCCATAGCGCCCGATGCTCACGGTATGCGTGCCGCAGACTTCCATAAGGTTGATGGTGCGGTCGCCGACAAGCTCATGAATGCGCTCGATGAGCTCGCGAGCCAGCTTGGGATCGCGGAATGCCGAGAAGTCGATACCGGAGCGCGCCGGCTGCTCGGCCGCCACTAGTATGCCTCGGCCGGGTTGGTGGCAAGCTGGTCTTCTTCGACCAGCTCGGACATGGCATTAACAAGCTCGAGCGTTTCCTGTGCTTCCTGCTCGTCGACAATTTGGATGCCAAAGCCGGCGTGTACGAGAATATAGTCGCCAACCTGCGCCGTCGGCACGAGTCGCAGCGACACGGGGCGCTCGATGCCCATCATGTCGACGGTGGCCTTGAGGTCGTCGTCGCGTTTGACTACTTTACCGGGAACGGCAAGGCACATATTGTTCCCCTTTTATACGCTTTGCGCTGGACGGGCGCTCAATAATCCATCAGTTGATGGTAGCGCTCGCGGGGTTCGCGGGCAAACGCGTTACGCCTGTGAGACGGCTGGGCGCGGCGTGCGAGGGCGAGCTACTGTGATGCAATCTGCGCAAGACGAGCGCTTGCGACCGCCGCCTGACCGTAGGCGATGCAGCCGTCATTGACGGGTACGGTGTGGGGGACAAGGACAGTAAGGCCTGCGCTTTTGAGCTCGCGGGCGAGGAGCTGAAGCAGAAGTCGGTTCATGAACACGCCGCCCGAGAGCGCGACGGTGTCGATATCCTCGTGCGCGCAGATATCGCTGGCGATGCGCGCCGAGGAGCGCGCGACGGCGACATGGAAGTCGAGTGCGAGCCTGTTAGCGGGCGCTCCGGCTTCAATTCCTCCCAAAAGTGCCTCAAAGAGTGCTTTCTGGTCCAGAACATAGGGGCCGTCCAGCCACGATGGGCCAGATGCGAAATAGCCGGCGTTGTCGTCGGGAAAATGGGCGATTTCGTTGTCGAGCGCGCGCCAGGCGGCAGCCTCAAGCTCGATGGCGGGTTCGCCCTCGTAGGTTGCCTTGTCGCAGATGCCCAGAATTGCTGCCGCGGCATCAAAGAGACGCCCCATGCTGCTGGTACGCGGGCTGTTGATGCCGCGCTCGATCATGGTGGCTGTCACGCTGCGCGTTTGCTCGTCGAGGCTGTCCAAAAGCCGAGCGGCGCCTGGGTGCTCGAGCAGGCCGAGCTCACTGAGCAGGGCAAAGGCGTTGCGGCGGGCGTCGCGCACGGAGGCCGCCCCGCCGGGGAGCGCCCAGGTGCGCAAATGCGCGGCGCGCTCAAAGCCGCCAAGGCTGGCAACAAGAAACTCGCCGCCCCAAATGGTCCCATCGGTGCCGGCGCCGGTGCCGTCAAAGGCGATGCCAAGGACGCGCGCGTCGGTTGTAAGCTGGCCCGCGGCGATGGCCTCGGCCATTACGCTCGCGATATGCGCATGATGGTGCTGCACCTCGACGAGCGGCAGATTGCATTTTCGCGCCTGCTCGCGCGCCCACTGGCCCGATAGATAGCTGGGGTGCACATCGCGGGCCAAGGCGGCGGGCGCCAAGTCAAAGAGATCTTCCAAGCGCGTGCGCGCGGCGTTCCAGGCATCGAAGGTCCCGCCGTTTTCAACATCGCCGATATGCTGCGACACAAAACAGGTCGCCTCGCCGTTCGTCCCTTCACGCGTGAGCGCAATCGTGGCCTTTTGTTGTGGCCCGCAGGCGAGCACGCAGGACGGAGCGCCGTCGAGCGCCGGCAACGGCAGCGGCTGGGGTGCATATCCGCGAGCGCGGCGTACGGGCATAACGGCGCCGTCAACCACGCGCACTACAGAGTCGTCGTAGCGCGAGAGAATCGCGCGATCGTTGCCGAGCAACGCGTCGGCGATGCCGGCGGCAACGAGGTGTTCCCAGGCAAGGTCGTCGTCGGTCTCGATGGGTTCTTCGCTTAGGTTTCCGCTGGTCATGACGAGCGCGTGCATACCGCAGGCTTCTGCCGCGGCAAGCAACAGATGTTGAAGCGGCGTATAGGGGAGCATGACGCCGAGCTCAGGAAGGTCGCGCGCGACGGACGGCGCGAGCGCGAGGGCGTCGGGGGAGCCGCCGCTCTCGCAAGCAGCACGTCGGCGCAGCAGCACAATGGGGCGGATGCTGCCGGCGAGCAGATCGCGTTCAGCATCGTCGATATGACACAGGCGCTCGGTATCAGCAAGACTGCGCACCATGACGGCAAGCGGCTTATTGCTGCGACGCTTGCGACGGCGCAGCTCGGCCACCGCCTGCTCGTTGGCAGCGTCACAGGATAGATGGAATCCGCCCAGGCCCTTGATGGCGACGATGCCACCGCTGGCCAGCAGCTCAACGCAGCGCTCGATGATGGTGTCGCTGGCCTCGCGTGTGGTGCCGACGGCCGGTGTCGCGGACGAATTCCCGCACGCATCGCCGTTTACAGCCTCGCGCCACGTAATATGCGGCCCGCAATCAAAGCAGGCATCGGGTTGCGCGTGAAAACGCCGGTCGAGTGGGTCGGCATACTCCGCGGCACACCTGGGACACATGGGAAAACAATCCATCGACGTGGCCGCTCGGTCATAAGGCAACGATCGGATGATGGTAAAGCGTGGCCCGCAGTTAGTGCAGTTGATAAAGGGGTAGTGATAGCGTCGGTCGGCGGGATCGAACAATTCGCGCAAGCAATCGTTGCAGGTGGCGATATCGGGCGAGACAAGCGTCGTGTGCGCGGTCTGGTCCTGCGATGCTACGATGCGAAAGCCCTGTTCGTTGGCGGCATCCCAACCGTTGGCTGCCAAGTCCACAACCTCGACATGCTCTACGCGGGCTGCCGCAGGCGCATGCTCAGAAAGCGCGGCAACAAAAGCATCGAGTGCATCGGCCGGAGCGTGCGCCTCGATATGCACGCCGTCGCCCGCATTGAGCACCCATCCACAAATGCCATGTGCCATGGCCTCGCGATACACAAACGGTCGCATGCCAACGCCCTGCACAATGCCCGTTACATGGATATGCGCATGTCGCATGCGACCCTCCTTCGTTGAAATGTGTGCTGTTACAGCCCCAGGCTCTGCTTGGTGGCGGCGCAGGTGAGCTCGCCGTGCTTAACGCCGCGCAGGCCCAGCAGGCGGTCGGCTAGTTCGTAGACGCGCTCGCCGCGACCCTTGAGCGCCAGAATCTCCAAGCAGTTGTGGTGATCCAGATGCACGTGCATGGTCGATACGATCTCGTTGGTGTAGTCGTGCTGCACCTCGTCCAGACGGCGCGTCAGATCGCCGGTGTGATGGTCGTAGATCATGGTGAGCGACCCGATAACGTGCTCATCGGGCGTGCGCATCTGCTCCTTGGCGATCGAGGCGCGAATCAGGTCGCGCACGGCCTCGGATCGGTTGGCCACGTCGCCGCGGCGCCCGATCTGCTCGTCAAAACGGCGCAGCAGGTCGTCGGGTGCGGTAACCGAAAAACGGACCAGCTCGGAGCCGGAGCCACTACAGTGGCAGCCCGCGTCACCGTCCGCCCCGTGCGGATGCTCGTGCTCGTACCCGCAGCAGTGCTCGTGTTCGGCCACCTTACACCAGCTTCACGGAGCCGACGGAGTTGTGGTCGGCCTCGATGGCTTCCTCGTAGCCCTCGAGCGCGTCATGCGCCTCGTGGAGCGCGGCCATGGCGGCCTCGAGCTTGGCGCCGATGCGCTCCATGTCAAAATTCTCGGTCGCATGCAGCAGCTGATGGCTCCACTCGTGAGCGAGCTCGATGGTGTCGTCGACCTGCTTGACGCTCATGGCAAGCTGGCTCATGTTCATTCCGACGTCATGCATGGAAAATCTCCTTTTGTATGGGGCAGTTCAGTGGTTCAGATTTTACTACGCCCGCTCTGTGCGCAGCTGCATAAGAAAACGGGTGCGAGTCTGTGCGACCCGCACCCGTTCACTGGGGGCTGTTTGTGACTACCATACTATCCGTGGTTGCACTCGGTGCATCCAGAAGTCCGGCGAGCGGTGCAAAAGCGCTCATGGACGGCAGGCAGACGGCAACATGTAACAAGCGTATTACAGATGCTTCTCCAGCAGCGCCTGCAGCCTCGCCTTGGGCAGAGCGCCAACCGAGCGGTCAATCTCCTCGCCGTTCTTAAACACAACCAGCGTGGGGATGCTCATGACGCCATACTTCATGGCCAGGTCCTGGTTGTCGTCGACGTTGCATTTGGCAACGGCAAGCTTGCCCGCCAGCTCATCGGCAACCTCGTCAACGATGGGCGAGAGGGATCGACAGGGCCCGCACCACGGTGCCCAAAAATCGACCAGCACGGGCAGGCTGTCGTTAACGATGGAATCGAAGTTCTCGGGGGTAATCTGATTAATGTCAGCCATGGTGACCTCCATAATGCGACGCGGCTTGGCCGCGTAAAACTCAGTACGACCGTGCTTATACCCAGCCGCCCGCAAAGCAACCACTCGTGGGCGGCTCTTTTATATAATGGTGGGCACGCAAACGATTGGAGAGCGCATGCCCACGTCACAAAGCCAGAAAAAAGAAGCCATCGCCCAGGCGACCGAGCAGGAGCTCGCATCGCTCGCGGGTCGTGGCGTGCGTATCGCGGGCAACGCGTGCTCGCCGATCGTGCTGGTCAAAGGCGATCTGGACGAGGCCGAGCGTTCGGGTGGCGAGCTTGCCGCCGGCCCGGATGGCGCGGCGTTGCGCAAGGCGCTTGGGGCCATCGGCTACGCGCCCGAGGATTTTTGCGTGCTGGCAAGCGTCGCCGGCGTGGGTGATGGGACGGTCGCGGTGGGCGAGACTCTGCCGTGCGAGCTGTTCCGTGAGGCGCTTGAGGCTTTGGACCCCGAGGCGGTGCTGCTGCTCGACAACAACGCGGCTGACGCCATGCGCGAGACCTACGCCGATATGCTCGTGGCGATCGATGACTTCGACACCGCCATGCTCAAGCCCGGCCTGGTCGCCCATGTGCAGGGCCGCCGCGTGCTCGCGCTCGATGGCTTTGAGGCGGCGCTGACCGACAAAGCGGCCAAGCAGCGCATGTGGGCCTACATCAAGCAGCTGACTCCGGCGGCCGCCCCGCTGTAGCGAGCCCGCGTCGACAAACGACCCCGAGCGGACGAGCCGTACCCGCGGAACGCAAATCCGTCGCGCCCGCGCCCTTACATCACGGCGCGAAGCTCAAACCGGTCGCCGTTGATGCGGAACTGACAGTTGCCGTTCATGCGCTCCACGGCAAGCTTGATGCTCCTGGTGCCAAAGCCGTGGCCCGCATGCCGGGTTACGGGCATGCCGTCGACCATGCGCGGCGCGCGGTCAAACGTGTTGGAAACTAATAACAGCAGCTGGCCGTCCTCTAATCGCAGGTCAAAGTCGACGAATCGCTTTCCTTGGGGTGCGGCGCTTGCGGCGGTGATAGCGTTTTCCAAGGCATTTGAGAGCACGCTAAACAGGTCGGCGTCACCTACATGGATGGTTTCGGGCACGGCGGCGCGCAGGTTGGCGGTAATGCCGTTTCTATTGATATCCGAGTTAAATGACGAAAGCGCGATGTTTACGGTCTCGTTGGCGCAGAAGCGGCGTACGGCGGTGCGATCGCCGGCTTCGCAGAGTTCATCGATGCGTTTGAGCGCCTCGTCGGTGTGGCCCTCCTCAATTAAAGCGGCCAGGCCGCGTAGGAAGTGGCGCATATCGTGGCGAAGAATCGACAGCTCGCGCCCAGATTGACGCCAAGCCTCGAGCTCTTTGATGGCGGCGCTGTCGCGGGTTTCGAGCATCCAGCGCTCTCGCTCGGCGGTTTCCTTTTCTTCGTATTCGCGCAGGTAAACGGCAAGAAACATAAGATAGAAGGCACAGAGCGCAAATGCCAAAAACTCAACCGTTACCACCGAGCCCGAGTGGAACAGCGTGGTGTAGACGTTGGTGGCATAGTCAAAGACGTAATAGACGAGCGGCAGGATTAAAAGGATGCCCAGCTCGGTGGTGCTTTTAATCGCCAAGCGTGGACCGATGTCGCCGGCCCAATGCAACAGGACGGCAAAGACGGCGAGTGTGGTCGCGATGCGCGCCAGATAGTACGCGATCTGCGAATCGGTTGCGGCAAAGGCGGCGATGCCCATCCAATTGCTGAACTGGCAGCTCAGATAAGCACTCGTAATGCCGAGCGCGGCAAGCAGCGGGCTCAGGCGGTAGCGCGCACACAGGTAGACGATAAGCGGCAGGTGCACGGCAAGTGGATAAACCTGTCGGGCAAATAGTTCGCCGCCAACGACATTGGCGATCGAAAAGGCAGCGCCGGTCACGATGCCGACCAACACCAGTTCAAGCGCATGACGCCGGTTGATCTCGACACCGCACAGCGCCGCCGAGGCAAAGACGCCAAAGAGCAGCGTCGTGGCGTGGTGGATTGCCCAAAGGACCATTTCGACCGAGGAGACCATCAGCGCCTCCCGCCCTCAAAGCGCGCCGCAAAGTAGGCGTCTTGGAATCCCTGCTTGCAGCTGCGCGAAAGCGGGATGCACGCGCCCGAGCGCATGACGATGTCCGTGCGGTCAAAGTGATCGATATTGCGCAGGTTGACCTGGTAGCTGCGGTGGCATTTAAAGAAGACCGCGTTTTGCTCCAAGCGGTCCTCGACGCTGCGGAACGACTCGAGTGCCTCGATATCGCGTCCGTCGCGCAGGTGGAAGACCACGTGCTTGTTGCGCGCCTCGGCATATTCGATGTCGGACAGGCGCAGGGCGTGGTAGCCAAAGGAAGTTTTGATCACGAGCTCGTCGGTTGCCGCCGGGCGCATGCTCGAAAGCTCGTCGAGTAATCGCGCCAGGCGTTCGTAGGCCACGGGCTTGAGCAGATAGTCGAAGGCGCGGACCTCGTAGGATTCCAGCGCGAACTCGGGCGACGAGGTGAGGAACACCAGGCGCACGGCGGTGTCGGCCTGGCGCAGTTCGCGTGCGGTGTCCATGCCGTTGACGAGCGGCATGATCATGTCGAGCAGAATGATGTCGGCGCGCGATGCGGCATGGCGGGCCAGCAGGTCCTCGCCGCGCGTGACGAGCGCAACATCGACCGCCGTGCCCGTCTCGGTCGACCAACGGTCGATCATCCGGTGCAGTCTATCTAGAAAAGCGACATCATCGTCGCAGGCGATAATCTTGAGCATTCGGCCCCCTTAAGTAGTTCGATTTTGCCACATCGGGCACGCGCCGCTTGCGGGGGTGCGGACCGTTTGCGCCCCACGGCGTGCAGCTCGCGCCAAGCGGTGTTGCGGTGGCGAAAGATGCCTCCTGCGCCATCGAGAGCTCAGCTATCCTCAGCTTGCCAGTTCGAAAATGGACCTGCCACATGATTGAATCTTTATTTCAACTTTACACCTAGGTTTACAGCTGTCTTGTCAGCTGTAAACCTAGGTGTCATACTAAAGCCCCAAGATTCGCCAAAAGAGAGGGGCCTTGATGGCACAGAGCGCGAACATGGATGCGTCGGAGCTTGCACGCGATATCGCGGCCGGCCTAGCATCGGCAACGACGGCAACGGAGCGTGCGGCACTGGTGCCCGCAGAGCTCGTCGAGGCCATTCAGCAACTAAAAACCCAACGTGACGCGGTGATCCTGGCGCACTATTATGTGGCGCCCGAGGTGCAGGCCGTGGCTGATTACGTCGGCGACAGCTTCTACCTGGCCAAGCTCGCCAAGAGCCTGCCGCAGCAGACCATCGTGTTGTGCGGCGTGGAGTTTATGGGCGAGAGCGCCAAGCTGCTCAACCCCACCAAGACCGTGCTTCTGCCCGAGCCGGGCGCGGACTGTCCCATGGCGCACATGGTCAAGCACGAGACGGTCGACGCGGCGCGCGCCGAGTACGGCGACGACCTGGCTGTCGTCTGCTACGTCAACTCCACGGTCGAGATCAAGAGCTGGAGCGACGTGTGCGTCACCAGCTCCAACGCCGTTAAGATCGTGTCCGAGCTGCCGCAGCAGCATGTCCTGTTCATTCCCGATCAAAACCTGGGACGCTTCGTAGCCGAGCAGGTGCCGCAAAAGCACGTCATCCTCAACAACGGCTACTGCCCGCGCCATCACATCATCACCGTCGAGCAGATCGTCGACGCGACGGAGGCCCACCCCGACGCGCTCGTGCTGGCGCACCCCGAGTGCAAGGCCGACGTCCTGGCCGAGGCCGACTACATCCTGTCTCTTATACACATCTCCGAGCCCACGAG
>URNK01000038.1 GCA_900549195.1 uncultured Collinsella sp. | reverse complement strand
GAGATGAGCGCTAGTCTCGTGGGCTCGGAGATGTGTATAAGAGACAGCGATATCGGCGCGAAACGGCGCGTTCGGTTGAATCGAAGTGCTCATAGATATCTCCCTTTGCATTGGATGCTTTACTGGGACAGAGTATGAGCGCTCATATGACCATCGTAAAATATACGTTTATAACAGTTTGATATAGATGCTTCCTATATCAGTCTGGACTGTCATAAAGAGACTTGAACTGTGCGGAGCACAGCAGCCTAGATATGCTGACGAATCGCGTCGATATAGGCCTGCCCGTAGCGCGTAAGCGTCGTGTTCTTGCGCGTGATGATGCCGATCTCCATGTACTCGTCCACGTCGAGCGGAATCGAGATAATGCCGGGGCCGTTGAGCTCGTGGCTGATCACGCCCGAGCATACCGTGTAGCCGTTGAGGCCCATGACCAAATTGAACAACGTCGCACGGTCGCGCACGCGGATATTTTTGCGACGCTCGAACGTCGAGGTCAGCTCCTCGGAATAGTAAAACGAGTTGTAGCTGCCCTGCTCGTAGGACAGGAACGGGTAGTCTTCCAGATCCTCGAGCGTCACGCTGGAGCGGTCCGCCAGCGGATGGTCGGCACACACGAAGACATGCGGCGTGGCGCAGAAGAGCCCTTCGAATACGAGCTCGTTGGCCACCAGCATGCGCTCGATGACCTCGCGATTATGCTCCGACAGATACAGGATGCCGAGCTCGCTTTTCATGTGCGCGACGTCCTCGATAATCTCGTGGGTTTGCTCCTCGCGCAGGGTAAAGTCGTAGCGCGCGGCATCGAACTCACGGATCACATCGACAAACGCATTAACGGCAAAGGAATAATGCTGGCAGCTCACACTAAAGTGCGGCACCTGCTCGGATGCGCCCTTGTACTTGCCCTCGAGCAGGTCGGCCTGGTCGAGTACCTGGCGCGCATAGCCCAAGAAGGTCTCACCTTCCTCGGACACAACGACGCCCTTGTTAGTGCGCTCAAAGATGTGCACGCCCATCTCGTTTTCGAGATCGCGAATCGATGCGGTAATCGAAGGCTGCGACACAAAGAGCCGGCGCGAGGCCTCGGTGATGCTGCCACATTCGGCAACTTTGACGACATATCTGAGCTGCTGGAGCTTCATGATGGCCTCCCTAGACGTCCGCGATACCCGAACCCACCGCATCCATCTGACGCATAAAAGGCGGCATCTCCCCCGTCGCGGCGCAGGCGGCAATCTGATGCAGAGCCCCGGCAACCGCATCGTCTGCCGCAGCGCCGATATGCCAGCGCGCGGCAGCAGTGACGGCCTCGTTGGCATTGGCGACTGCAACGGAGTTGGGAACGGCACCGATCATGGGCAGATCGTTATCGGAATCGCCAAATACGGCCACCTCATCGGGCGTCAGGCCCAAAGCGCGCGCCAGCTCCAGCGCAGCGCAGCCCTTGTCCCAACCGGCCGGGAGAATATCGAATAGGCGCACGCGGTTGTTGGGAAATACAAGCGAGAGCTCCGGCACCTCAGCGGCAATGCGCTCGCGCAGCTCAGCGAGCTCTTCGCGCGAGCGGGCGCTCCAGATATTCGCCTTGTATACCGGGGCATCATCGACAACAGGACGGCACGGGGCCTCTTCGCCTTTGAGCCACGCGTTGCCGCCCGACTCCATGGCGCGACGAACGCGCTCGGGATCGCTCGTCACGCAATAGGCATCGTTGCCCCAAAAGTCATCACCCAGGCTGTAGACCTTCAGGTACGTATCGTCGGTCTCCTGCTCCAAGTAGTCAGCCAAGCGCATAAGGGCGGCGTTGTCGGTCGCATGCGAGGCTACCGCCTCACCGTCCACAAACATGACCTGGCCGTTACAGAACGCGCCAGTCGAGAAGCACTCGGAACGATTTTTGAACATCCAGCCCATCGCGGACGGCTGACGGCCCGAAACCGGGCCAAAGTGCAGACCCGCCGCCCGCATGGCATGAATGCCCTCGATGGCGTAGTCGCTAGCGCCGTCATGCCCGGCTGGAATCAGCGTATCGTCCATATCGGTCAGCACAAGTTTGATCATAGAGTCCCCCAGTCATTTTCACCGTAACCATTGTAACGGTGCGCTAGTATAGGGAACAACAGATTCGATGCGGGAGTGCCGGCGGTGCAAACCACAAGGCTGAGAGGGCATGGGGCCCAATCCTTTGAACCTGTCAGTTAATGCTGGCGTAGGGAGCATGCCGCCTTTACAGGGGCGCTGTCTATGCACAGCGCCCCTTTTCTATGCCAAGGAGGCATGTGCAGTGATTGATTCGGAACAGCTTAAGCAACATATGGTCAAGGCCGTGGAGGAGATTCGCGCCACCAATCCGATGGCCGGCTCCATCACCAACACGGTGACGATCGATTTTGTCGCCAACGCGCAGCTCGCCGTGGGCGGTTCGGCCGCCATGGTCTATCTGCCCGACGAGGGCGAGGCTCTCGTTGCCGGCGGCGGCGCCATCTATCTCAACATGGGCACGCTCTTCCCCATCTACGAGCAGACGATTCCCCGCGCGGCCAAGGCGGCACACGACGCCGGCAAGCCCTGGGTGCTCGATCCGGTGGGCCTGGGCATCGGTAGCCTGCGCACCCAGTTGGTAAACGAGCTCAAGCAGTACAAGCCCGCCATCGTGCGCGGCAACGCCTCCGAGATCATCGCGCTCGCCGGCCTGTGGGGTCTTGAGGGCGAGGCGGCCGATCTGAGCCGCGTACGCGGTGTCGATACCACCGATACCGTCGATGCCGCCCGCGATGCCGCTGTGGCGCTTGCCCGCTACACCGGCGGCGCCGTGGTGGTCTCGGGCGAAGTCGACCTGATTACCGATGGCACGACCGTGGCTAAGTCCCACGGCGGCAGCCCGCTCATGTCCAAGATCACCGGCTGCGGCTGCTCGCAGGGCGGCGTGCTGGCCGTGTACGCCTGCGCCGCCGACCCGTTTACGGCAGCCGTCTGCGGTACCGCCGTCTACAACGTGGCCGGCACGCGTGCTGCCGCCGTCGCCGATGCCCCAGCGAGCTTTAAGGTCGCCTTTATCGACGAGCTCTACCGCGCAACCGCCCAGGACATTGCCGATAACCGACTCGAGCTCGAGGAGGCATAGGCCATGTCCGAGCCTGCAACCAATACCGGTATGAACACGCTCGTCGCCGTGGCCATCGCCCCGTGCGGCACCGGCGATGAGCTATCCGCCGAGGTCGCCGAGGTCGTGCGTGTTATTCGCGAGAGCGGCCTTCCCAACCGCACCACCTCGATGTTCACCGAAATCGAGGGCGACTGGGACGAGGTCATGCAGGTCGTGCGCGACGCAACCTTTGTGTTGGCGAGCAAGGGCATCCGCACCGAAGTCGTGCTCAAAGCCGATATTCGGCCCGGATTTACCGACACCATGACCGGCAAGCTCGAGCGCATGGAAGCACAGATCAAGAAGCAGGAGGAAGCACGATGAGCATCCGCGACAACCTTGATATCTCGGCCTATCTGGTACTCGGCCCCGAAAACACCCTCGGGCGCCCCGTGGGCGATGTGGTGGCCCAGGCGCTCGACGCAGGCTTTACTTGCATTCAAGTGCGCTCCAAGGTGGCAAGCGCCCGCGAGATCATCGCGCTGACCGGCGACGCCGCGCAGGCAATCGCACATGCTGGCAAGACCGGTCAGGTCGCCCTGTTAATCGACGACCGTCTGGACTGTGTGCTTGCCGCACGCGAGCAGGGTATTGCTGTCGACGGCGTGCACGTGGGCCAAAACGATATTCCCGTCGAGGTCTGTCGCAAGCTGCTGGGCCCCGATGCCATCGTGGGCCTTTCGACCCGTTGCGAGGAGATGCTCGAGTACGTCAAGACCGCCGACATGAGCCTGGTCGACTACCTGGGCATCGGCCCGCTCCACGAGACCGAGACCAAGCGCGACTGCGGACGCGCGGCCGACGGCTCTATCATCACCAAGAGCTTTGAGGACCTGGACGCACTCCACGCGGCAAGCCCCGTGCCCATCGTGGTGGGCGGCGGCGTCAAGACGGCCGACCTGCCGCAGCTCAAGGCCACCGGCGTCGACGGCTTCTTTGTGGTGAGCGCTGTCTGCAGCGCCGATGACCCCCACGCCGCGGCCAAGGAACTCGTCGACACCTGGCAGCAGGCATAGGCTCAGGCCGAGCAACTGATTCGCGACCTCATATCTTCAGCAATGGAAAGCGCATCCCAGTTTGGACCTCCATTCCGGGATGCGCTTTCCGCATGCAACCCTTACCCCGCCAGATACGCTTCCAGCTCGGGCAAGGTCGCCTCCGCATCGTGACGGCCGATCTGGTAGATGCGCTCAAGTTCATCCGGTTCGCGGCACAGCGACGGCACCTTCACCGATTCGCTCGGCCGTACCACAAAGATTTCGCCGGCAGCCTCGCGACGTGCCAGGTCATCGAGCGTGGCATTGTAGACCTCATGCCGGTGCTCAAGCGCTGCGACAAACTCCGGATAGTGACGGAACACGCGCCGCAGCATGGGCATCACGCTGTTGGGCTGCTTCACAAAGCCCGCTGGCTGCGTGAGTACCACGATATTGCGGTCATACCCCTGCGCAAACAGCCAAGCGCTGGGAATGGAATCGGCCACGCCGCCATCCAGGTACTTGCGGCCCTCAATGGCGACAGGACGCGTCGCCACGGGAATTGCCGACGACGCCCGGATCCACTCGATATCGCGCTCATCGCCATAGGGCAGGTCGTGATAGACGGCCTTGCCCGTCTCGATATCGGTACACACGCACGTAAACCGCATGGGGCAGGCGCGATACGCCTCCAAGTCGATGGGATCGCGCTCGATAGGCACCTCGTGATAGGCAAAATCGGCATTGAACATGTCGCCGGTTCGCAACCAGCTGGTCACACCCGCATAGCGCTTATCGGCACAATAGGCCTTGTTGTAGCGAATGGCGCGGCCGATCTGGCGCGATTTAAAGTTGTAGCCAAACGCCGCGCCCGCCGAGACACCCACCATATGGTCGCAGGTCAAACCGTGCTCCATCCAAACGTCGAGCACGCCCGCCGTATACATACCGCGGTAGCCGCCTCCCTCGAGCGCAAGCCCCACCGTGTGCGTCGTATCCGGCTGTGCCATGCGACCATCTCCGTTCCTGCGTTTTAAACCGGGACAAGTATACCCGTCAACATATATCGTCTCAGTCGCATTTTCATCGAACATCGCATCGTCGCGCTACCGCCTGTCGAATAATAGCCGTCCACAGCATGTGCACCCATATCCCCGCACTCGAGGAAAGCGGCTTTATGGTGACGCTCGACAAGCACATTTGGCAGATTGCGCCCGTCGACGGCGATCAAGGCCGCAGCACGCAGATCATTTCATCGATGCTCGAGATGGCGCAGTCGCTCCATCTGCCCGTCGTGGTCGAAGGCGTCGAGACAGATGAGCAGGCAAACATGCTACGCCACATGGGCGCCCGCTACGCTCAGGGCTTCCTCTACTACCGCCCCATGCCGGCGAAGGATTTTGAGGCATTGCTCGATGGTGGCAATAACGACTGATACGCTCGCGCGCAAAACGCCACCGTCGAAGGGGGCATTTGTCTCCATTAGCTAACTTATATCCCCAATCCAAGCCGAATTGGGGATATGATACAAACCACTGTTCCGCCCAAGGAGGTTATCCATCATGAACGAGTCGTATCGCATGGGCGAGCAATCGATTATTGTCTATCTTCAGCGACTTGCGAATGGCGTCTCGACCGCCGAACTCGATGTTGCCGCGCTGCCCGCTGGGCTACGCGCCGTTGGTGAGCAACTGCAAAAGACGCATGCCATCCTGCAACAAGAGCGCCAGCTGCTTGAGTGCAACGCCTATATCGATTCGCTCACCAATTTGGGCAACCGCGGCGGACTCGACCGTCACGTCGAGCAGCTCTGGCGCAAAGGCGACCCCTTCACCTGCGCCTATATTGATATCGACCATCTCAAGCATTGTAATGATAGGTTTGGCCACGCCGAAGGCAATCGCTATATTCTGAGCATCTGCCGCACGCTCTCCGAAACCATGGAGCATGATGAGATGCTGTTCCGTATCGGTGGAGACGAGTTTGTGCTTATCTCGCTCTTTGCAAACGAGACTGAACTCGAGCAGCGCTTGGAGCAGGTACGTACCGGGCTGATCGAGGCGAGCTCAGGTGGCAAGGCGCCCATGATCGCCAGCTTTAGCTTTGGCTGCTCGCGCGTCGATCCGCTTGCAGGCGATTCGCGTCGCCAGATGACAATGGATGCCGATCGCAAGATGTATCGCTATAAGCTTATGCATCGTGTGCAGCAACCGAAAGACAATGACGCACCACAACGCCCAATCGTCGATCAGCTTCCCTGCAACGACCGGGTGTTCCAAGCAATCTCCATGAGCTCCGAGACGCGCTATCCGTTCATCCTTAACCTCGATACGGGCGAATCGCAATGGTCGGTTAACGCCGTGCGCGATTTTGACCTGCCCTCCCAGCACCCTTTTAACTCGGTCGACATGTGGCTCGCCCGCGTTCATCCCGAGGACCGCGACAACGTACGCGCCGAGCTCGACATGGTGATAAACGGCACGTGGCACTTCCACTACATGCAGTATCGCGTAATGGATGCCACCGGAAAATACGTGCTTTGCGACTGCACGGGCTACCGCTTGGACGGCACCGATACCGAGCCCAGCATGTATGTGGGCATTATCATCAACCGAAGCCTAGCAGATACGACCGACTCGGTAACGGGCCTGGGCGATGTCCACGCGCTGGTCAACGCTATTGGAGAGATGCGCCGCGTGGCGCGCGAGGCAGGCTTTATTGCCATTAAGGTCGACGATATCGCCGAAGTCAATGCCCGCTTTGGATTCGATGCAGGCGACCGCGTGCTCGCCGAAAGCGCCGCCTGCCTCATGGATTGTTCGCGCGGCAAGGGTCGCCTGTTCCGCTCGACGGGACCAATGTTCGTGGCGCTTTTCGATGAGCTCGGCCCCGAGGCAATCGACGAGCTCGCAAACGAAATCGAACGATTCCTGGGTTCTCCCGTGCTCATCGGCTCGCTTGAATATCAGCCGCCCATTCGTGTGGCGACGCTTCATCTGGACGCTGTCGATCGACAGCCCGTTTCCATTTTGAACGAGCTCAAAGCGTTGCTTAAAGAGGCACCGCAAGTACCGGGCACCAAGTTGGACTAGCGTCGTGGGGCGCGATGTGAAACACAAGCCGTTTCACATCGCGCCCCACGCCATCTACCCTCTCGTGCGATAATCCTCCGCAGAAGTCACCGACAGCAGAGGGAGTTTGTGATGAAGGTTCTTTTGGTCAATGGCAGTCCCAAGGCAAACGGCAACACTGCCCGCGCACTCGCCGAGGTCGCCGAGCAACTTAATGCAGAAGGCATTGATACCGAGGTGTTTCAGCTGGGCGCCAAGCCCATTCGCGATTGCATCGGTTGCGGCCAGTGCGGCAAGCTCGGCGGTCGCTGTACCTTTGACGACGACGTGGTGAACGAGCTGATCGCTGCCGCCGAGCAGGCAGATGGCTTTGTCTTTGGCTCACCCGTCTACTATGCGCATCCCAGCGGACGCATCCTCTCGGCTCTCGACCGCGCATTCTATGCCGGCAGCAAGGCCTTTGCACACAAGCCGGGCGCTACCGTCGCCGTTGCCCGTCGCGGCGGTACGTCGACCACCTTCGATGTGCTCAATAAGTACTTCACCATCAACCAGATGCCCGTGGTTGCCTCCACGTACTGGAACAACGTGTTTGGCGCCATGCCGGGCGAGGCCGCCCAAGACGCCGAGGGCCTGGCCACCATGCGTAACATCGGCAAGAACATGGCCTGGCTCCTGCGCTGTATCGAGGCAGGACAGGCCGCCGGCATCGAAGCCCCCGAAGCCGATCGCGAGCGCACCAACTTCATCAGGTAGAACGGCGGAACATACTATGAACGTGCAAATCTTCGGCACCAAAAAGTCCTTCGACACCAAGAAGGCACAGCGTTATTTTAAGGAGCGCCGCATTAAGGTGCAGTTTATCGACCTTAAAGAAAAGGAGATGAGCAAGGGCGAGCTCACGAGCGTGATGCAGGCGGTTGGCGGTATCGACAAGCTGCTCAACCTCAAGGCCAAGGACGAGGAGACGCTCGCGCTCATCCAGCACCTCACCCCTAGCCAGCGCTTCGATAAACTGCTCGAGAATCAGCAGGTCTTGGCCGAGCCCATCGTGCGCAACGGCAAAAAGGCCACCGTCGGTTATTGCCCCGATGTATGGGGAGCCTGGGAGTAGCTTGTGTTATTTGCCGGCGCGTGGGTATAAGAGCAGGCGTTTGGCATAAGATTCAACTGTAAGCCATGTCTAACAAAGGAGGGCACATGCCCAACAAACCCGTGAAGATCATCATGCTTACCGGATACCTCGGTGCCGGCAAGACCACGCTGCTCAACCACATCCTCGCTAACGACGGCGGCATCCGCGCCGCCGTGATCGTCAACGACATCGGCGAGATCAATGTCGACGCCAGCCTCATCGCCGACGGTGGCCTTTCCGAGACCGACGACCTCATCCCGCTCACCAACGGCTGCATCTGCTGCACGCTTTCGGATGACCTGGCCAACCAGCTGCAGGGCATCGCCGATTCGGGCGACTTCGACTACATCATCATCGAGGCCTCGGGCATTTGCGAGCCCATCCCCATCGCCTACACCATCTCGAGCTTCTGCGACGAGGCCAAGGTGGGCGGCGAACCCAAGCTCGCGCTCGACAACATCGTGGCCGTGGTCGATTGCGCCCGCATGTATGACGAGTTCAACGGCGGCCGCGACCTGCTGGCCGAGGATATCGACGAGGACGACATCGAGAGCCTGCTCATCCAGCAGATCGAGTTCTGCTCCACGCTGATCCTCAACAAGACCGATACCGTGAGCCCTGAGCAAATCGCCGAGCTCAAGGCCATCGTGCGCAGCCTGCAGAAGGACGCCGTGATCGTCGAGGCTCAAAACGGCGAGGTTCCTATGGAGGAGCTGCTCGACACCGACCGCTTCGACTTTATGCGCGCCTACAACTCCGCCGCCTGGATCGAGGCCATGGAGCATCCCGAGGAGCACGACGACCCCGAGGTGCTCGAGTACGACATCGAGACCTTTGTGTACTCGCGCCGTAAGCCGTTTGACCTGCAGAAGTTCACCGATTTTGTTGAGCAGGAGTGGCCCGACGAGGTCATTCGCGTCAAAGGCCCGCTGTGGCAGACCGGCGATCCGGACATGTGCTACATGTTTGAGCAGGCCGGCCACCAGATGCGCCTGATGGAGAACGGTCTGTTTGTCGACTCGGCGCCCGAGGGCGAGAAACAGAAGATCATCGACGAGAACCCCGAGATCATGCAGATTTGGGACGACGAGACGGGCGACCGTATGACGAGCCTGTGCATCATCGGCCGTCACATGGACAAGGATGCGCTCATCGCCTCCCTCGATGCCTGCCTGACCGACTGGCACCGCGCCTAGGTTTATCCAAGCGGGTATTTTTCCGCTTACGTAACCGCCAAACCGCCACGAAGGTGCCCTTCGTGGTGGTTTTTCGTTCTGAGCCAAGGAGATTCATGTTCAACATTGTGCTGTATGCGCCCGAGATTCCGGCCAATACGGGCAATATCGGCCGCACCTGCGTGGTTACCGGCGCCCGCCTGCATCTGGTGGAGCCGCTGGGGTTTTCGCTCGACGACAAGACGGTGCGTCGCGCCGGCCTGGGCTACTGGCAAAACTTGGACGTGACGACCTATGCCAGCTGGGAGGATTTCCTTGCGCGTAACGGCCTCTCCCCTACCGACGAGCGTCTGCATCTGCTGACCAAAAAGGCGCGCAGGACCTATGCGCAAAGTACCTACCGCGACGGTGACTATTTGGTCTTTGGCAGCGAGAGCTCGGGTATTCCCGAGCCACTGCTTGCCACGGCGCCCGAGCGCTGCGAGCGCATCCCGATGCTGCGCGATTGCGATTCGCTTAACAACGCCGAGGCATGGGAAGCTCACGAGGAATCGCTGGGGCATACCGAGGACAGCCACGAGGTCATCCTTCAACAGGACATCTGCGGCAACTTCGTCAATCCCGACGACTACCGCATCAGCGCACTCAACCTCTCCAACAGCGCCGCCATCGTCCTCTACGAGGCCCTGCGCCAAACAGGCTTTGCCGGCATGTGACAAAGGGACTGACCCTTTGTCACATTCGAGCGCCACGCCGACGGCACACACGCCTAATTGATACTCTAGATAAAGAGACCTCACTTTTAATCAGAATTAACTAAAGTAAAATGAAGTTAAACGGCGGTGTGAAAGGAGAGCCTTGTGAAATATCTCGAGAACCCGTTTACCCCCAGTTTCGGTGAGGTTCCTGCCCATCTCGCTGGCAGACAACAGATTATTCGGGATTTGGACCGTGCCTTCTTGAGCCAGCGCAGGCGCCCAGAATTGACCTCGATCTTCTCAGGCGCGCGTGGAACCGGTAAAACTGCTCTCATGTCATCGCTTGCGACAAGGGCGGAATCCCACGCCTGGATAGCCGTAAAGACGACCGCGCTCCCGGGAATGCTTGAGGAAATCGAGTTCGGGGCGAAACGTGCTGCCGGCCATCTTATCGACCCGTCCAACCACTTCGAAGTCACCGGTCTCGGAATTGCACCGCTCGGCAGCATCGAGGTCAATCGCGTTCACGATGCCTCAACCTGGCGTTATCGCATGAGCGACATCATCGACCAGCTCAACGAGGCGGGCACCGGTCTGCTCGTCACGGTTGACGAGGTGGACCCGACACTCGACGAGATGATTCAGCTCGCAGCGACGTATCAGCACTTTGTGACCGATGGGAAACGCGTCGCGCTGCTCATGGCGGGACTTCCCAACAACGTCTCGACGTTGCTGAACCACAAGACGGTCTCGTTCCTTCGCCGCGCCCAACAATATCATCTGGGTCGCATTGCCGACTATGACGTACGCGAGGCCTTAATTCGCACGATCCAGGAAAACGATCGCCTGGCAGATGCTGAAGGAATCGATAGAGCCGTTCGCTCGATCTCTGGTTTTCCCTTCCTATTGCAACTCGTAGGCTACCGTGCCTGGGATCTCACAAGCGATTCGAAGGAAATCTCGTCACGCGACTTTGACCTGGGAATCAAAATCGCGCGCGACGAGATGGACGACCGAATCCTCGCGGCAACCTATCGGGAACTCACTGCAGAGGACAAGCGATTCCTCATCGCCATGCTTGACGATGAGGAAGAATCCACCACCGCTGACCTTGTCGAGCGCCTTAAGCGTTCGCCGCAGCAGGTCTCCCGCTACCGACGCCGCATGATAGATGCCGGCATCATCGGGGAACGAGGACGAGGGCTCGTCGCATTTGAATTACCATTCTTCCGCGACTATCTCGCGGCTCAATGCGTGAAATAGGCATCAATGAGGCAAAGGGGCTGTCCCTTTGCCTCATTGTCTATAGGTAGCGGCCGGTGATGCTCTTGGAGCAGGCCGCGATGTCGCGCGGCGTGCCGGCGCAGACGATTTGCCCGCCGGCGTCGCCACCGCCTGGGCCCATGTCGATCACGTAATCGGCGTTACGGATAAGGTCGAGGTCGTGCTCGATCACGATAACCGTGGCGCCCTTGGCAACGAGGCCGTCGAACACGTTCAACAGCACCTGAACATCGAGCGGATGCAGGCCGATCGTGGGCTCGTCGAACACGAATACGGCGTCATCCTGCACGCGGCCCATCTCGCTCGCAAGCTTAAGACGCTGAGCCTCGCCGCCCGAGAGCGCCGGTGTGGGCTCGCCAAGTGTGAGATAACCCAAGCCCAGGTCGTGCAAGGTCTGCAAGCGCGTCTGAACCTTCTTGAGTCCCACCGTGGCGTCGAGCGCCTCATCCACACTCATGTCCATGAGCTGCTGTCTCTTATACACATCTCCGAGCCC
>URNK01000037.1 GCA_900549195.1 uncultured Collinsella sp. | reverse complement strand
GGGGAGCGTAGGCTCGGAGGTTTTGCGACGCGCAGGCGCAAGGTCCGACGGCGTCGGCGCGGGTGCAAGGTCTCGTGCCGCGCGTCGCAGCTCAATAAGAGCGTTATCGAACATGACGGTTTTAGAGTCGCGAAGCAGCTCGGGGTTGAGCCCGTGGAAAACGGCGTAATCTTGCAACCACACGCGTGCAAACCGGTCGATGCCGGGCTCGAAGGCACGATAGGCATCCCAAAAGGCCTTGATCTTGTTAAAACCATCGAGTGGGTCATCTACGCCAATGCCACAGATCAATTCGTAGAGATACAGGAAGGCAAAGGACGTAGACGTTTCCTCGACAGTTCCGCGGCGCACTTGGGCGCGCCAGGTAAAATAGCCACGCAGCTGCCGATCGCTCATGGCATTGTAGGTGGGAAAGTACGACTTAAAGGTGCCGTTGTAGGGGCAGTCGTCCTCAAAGTCGGCCATCAGCAGGCCTTGGCGGTAGAAAAGCTCGGCCTCCGATAGCCAGCGACCCGCGCCGCCTTTGGGGTCATCCTGCCAGCGCGATATCTCGCGCATCTTGCGATACTGGTCGGGGAAGAAGTTCTGCATCTGACGACCGGTTTTGAGAATCGGCTCGTCAGCATAGACTTCGCTTGAGAAGCGAGCAGACTGATGGGTCCGGGCCTCGGCCATAATGCGCTCGATGAGCATCTTGATGTCCTGGTCGGCCACCGTCTCTCCTCTCCTAACGCAGCTTCGATGACCTCATATCATAGCACAGCATCAAACAGGTGTTCGAGATACCGCTACGTAGATAGATTTAGAACAGGAGGGCGTAGATGACGGCTATGACAACGGAGGGGAGCATATTGGCCGTGCGGAAGGTCTGAGGACGGATGAGGTTGACGCCGACGCAGAAGATGAGCATAGAGCCCACGAGCGATAGGCTGTCGAGGGCGGCGGTGGTCATGATGGGGGAGAGCGCTCCGGCAAAGAGCGTAATCGTTCCCTGAAATACGGCAACGGGCAGGGCGGAGAAGATGCAGCCGCGGCCGAGCGAAGCCGTCATGGTGCAGACGATGATGCAGTCCAACGCGCCCTTGAGGGCGAGCGTGGACCAGTCGCCGAGCAAGCCGTCTTGGATTGATCCCACGATAGCCATGGCACCGATGCAGACGGTCAGCGATGTCGAGACAAAGGCATTGGTGAACTCGTTGTCTCCCTCGCTGCCGGTTTTGCGCTTGAGCCATTCGCCCAGGTTTTCGATGCCGGCTTCCAGGTTAATGGCCTCGCCGATGAGCGAGCCGAGGGCAAACGAGACGATGAGCATGGTGGTGCCGGTGGTCGCCAGCGTTTTCCCGTCAACGACGAGCATCTTTTGCATGGTGCCACCCAGTCCGATAAACAGAACGCATAGTCCTGACGCTTTCATGAGCGTGTCTTGGATGCGGGGCGTGATAAAACGTCCGCCTATAAGGCCCAGCAGTCCGCCCGCAATCAAAAGTGCGACGTTGATGATCGTTCCCAAACCCGGCATGAGCCCTCCCATATTGACGCCAACGTGGCAATCGTAGCAGAACGAAATGCGAGGTACATCGCGACTCATCTAATACGTTATATAAGTGGTATTAGGAATGATGCGCGGCATTTAAGCCTCAGGTGGTTGTCGGGACATAGGGATAGTATTCAAAGCGCAGTGTCATAAGCCGCTGTGGGGATTCAATAGCCGCGGCGATGATATTGGCATCGCGGGCACGATCAAACCCTTCGAGCTCGATCTGGTACGAGACGTCTTGCATAATGTCCAGACGTCGCCAGGCTAGAAGTGTGTCGCCATCGAATTCCAGGGTCTTGCTTCCGTTTGCGGCAACGGCGTATAGACGCAGCTTGGCGGTGGTTGCAGGGTCGACAACTGTGACTTTTTTAATTTCGTTTCGAGTATTCTTGGCGCCCAACAAGGTGAGCAGTGTTGGGGCCACGACCTCGCCCGATGGCAAAAAGACGACTTCGATGGATTCAGGAAATGCGATGATAGCCGACTTGCGGACGGGCTGATTGGCGGCGGCAACTTCGATGTTCGCAGCGTCGATGACCTCCGTGTGGTCGAGCGCGGCAAGCACGCAGCAGTTACCTTCATCGATCTCTTGAGGATCAGCAAGCCCCAGACTGTCCGCGAGCTCGGGATTGTTTGGATCGGCAGCGGGCTCATTCGGCGCTTCGAAAGAAGCTGGGACGCTGTTTGTCGGCGACGGCGTGTCGCCCGCACCTGCTTCTTTGTCCGCGCTCTCTTCTTGTATGGTTGCGTTGATGGGTTCGTCGTTTGGGGGGAGCGTCTTGGCGTCAAACGCGGAGGGGAGAATTCCGATGGCTCCGGATCCGTTCCACTCCATTTCGAGAAGCGCCGGGTCGGCAAGAATGCGTTGCCTGCTTTGCGCGTGGGCATCGATTTCAATAGGGCCTGCCTCTATCCCTCGTGTAAGGCTGAGTGATCCGGCTGGCTTCTCGAAATGAGCGTCTGTGTCTTTGGTGCTGACGGCGTAGAACAGCAGGGACGCTTCTCCCGCCGCGATAACATCGGTACCGGCTTTGGTCAGCCGCAACGATGCCGTGAATGAGAGGGTGGGCTGCGCATCGTCTGCATTCGCGGCGGCGCAGCCCAGACATATACCGCCTCCTTTCTCGAAAAACGCACCGTCGAAGGCGACCTTCGCTCCGTTCGCCGAGTCATCGACCGAAGCGATGTCGATGCGCAGCTCTAAATTGCATGGATCGCCATCTGCATCGAGCACAACCGAGCGCCACGTGCAGACGGCGCACCCCGCCTGGGAGCCGTTTGCCTTGTTCGAACGCTTGATATCCACGACTATCGAGCCGTCCGTATTACGACGAAGGCATCCCGAGGTTGAGATCACGGCCTGTGCGATCGAAAAACGCTCGCACGCAATGGCGCTCGACGGATTTGGTGCGGAACTTAGGGCTACTGGTAAGGAGTCTGCCATGACGGGAGTCGCCCAAGCGGCGACAGGCGTTCCGGTTGCGAGCGCGCCGCAGAGTGCGACGACGGGCAAAAGGTTCTTCGATGCCATGGGGTCTCCTTAGCTAATTTAGTGCGGCCTGTCCGTGTTTTGTTTCTGGCTGCGTTTGATGTGCAGACCGAGGCCGGCGGTTCCCGCGCCTGCTGCTGTGGCGCCTGCTGCCAAGAGCCATCGTCTGTCGCCTGTCTGCGCCAACGGTTCCTCGCGGTCGCCGCGGTCGAGCTCCGAGAGGTCGACCGTCACTTGCGTGGCGGCCTGCGCCTGTTCTTGCTGGGCAAAGGCCATGGCTGGCCCAAACGCTAGGATGCTGACGGCGGCGGCCAGGGCGACGGCCTTATGCCGTGTGCGCACCGGGCTCGACCGTCCAGGTGATCGTCGCAACCTGATCGCCTTCGCCGGTTACGCGGAAGATGTCGCGCGTGACGCGGGCGACGTTTCCGCTTGTCTTGAGCTTGATTTTGTCCGTGCCGCCGGCAATGCCCTGGTAGCCCATGTCGAAGGCTGCATTCTTGGAAAGATCGAGGCCCGTCCCTTGCGCGGCGGCGCTGGCGTTCTGGAGCGCGCCGTCGGGGCCGACCTTAAAGTCGATGGAGTTCTGCGCGGTTCCGGCCTTGGCGTCGGCGGCAATGGTCCAGGTGTTCATGGCGTCGATCTTCATGTTGGTGACATGGATGCCGTAGGCCGAATGATTGTCGATGGTGGTCGCGTCTTCTGAGGGGCCCTGAAGCGTGCCGTCGGCCTTGGCGACGAAGGGAATAACCGTCGGAACTTTGAACTCAACGTTGTCGATCTCGGTCCTGACCATTACCTTCGTGGTTCCAACGCGCCCGGCTGCCATAGCTGGCGTCGGGGCGGCGCCCATTGCGAGCGCGAGCGCGAGCCCTGTGCCCACGACGAGCGCTCTGACTCCGTTCATGTTCCTGGTGATGTCCATGGTCGTTCCTTTCTATTCGCCGCGGGCCGTCCCCGCGATGATTGGACGAATGCTGGTGAATTACATGCGGTGCCGTGTCGGCCGGAAGGCTAGTTCTCGGTTTGCTCAACCCGTACCTTGACACGTGTCGGATTGCCGTGGCTGTCGAGGGTCTTTGCATTGAGTGCCTGGATCTCGATGTACGCCTCGCCTTCTTTGATGTCGCCGGCGGGGCACGTCTCGATTGTCTTGCCGGTCTCGACCACACCGGATTCGTACATGGTCTCGTCGTTTTGGATGACGCGGAATCGCTGGGGAAATTTATTGTCTTGGACGTTTTGCACGTTGACGCGCAGTTTGCCGTCCTCCTGCAGCTGAGCGACCGGCGCGACCGAAATCGTCATCATGTTGTCGCGGACGATGGCGTCGAGCTCATCTTGGATTTCCTGGCGCGTTTTGCCCTCGGCCGTCGTAACCGAAGCGCCCGCCTCGGGTACGGGCTGCGACTGCCAAACGTATAGTCCTACGGCGACAAGGGCACAGACGATGGCCAAGCAGGCAACGATGAGCTTCTTGCGACGACCCAGGCCTGCAAAGTGGGGTGGCTTCTTCGCGCTCATGCGGCATCCTTGGCGGTATAGACGCGCGCAAAGGTGGACGGGTCCGCTCCAAAGAGCATGTGAAGCATCAGACGGCGCGAGTAGACGAGCTCGTCGAAGTCGGGAGGGAGCTCGATGTCGTGGATATGCGCGATGTGGTGGGCGAGCGCCGAGAACGACTCGGGGTCGCAGATCACATCGGTGGTAACGTGGTAGACCGTCGTATCGGGGAATGCCTCTTCGTCGAAAGGCAGGAGATGGGGATCGTCGTCGACTTCGATGGCGATGCCGTACTGGGGCCAGTAATATGCCATGGGAACCTCCCTGCTTCTGGGCCAAAACTTCTATCGGTTTTGGCTGTCGACGCCGACCTTATCAGCCGCTACTTGACCAATTTCTGACCAAATGCTTGACGGATTGGCGTCTCCGCAGGTAAAAGGCGGCAAAAAATACTCCAACTTTTTTCGAGCGACAATCGCGCGGTCGGCGACGGCGGGGCCATATGTGTCAAAAGCATCGTCTGCCGAGGAAATCAAGCCGCTCGCCGAATTGCACGAACGTAAAAAACGCCAATTATGGAGACGGTCTCGAACACGTCGACGAAACGATGCGGTAACATCTCCCTGCAAACACTGTAGTTAGCTAAAGGGGGAGTTCGCGTGTCTGCAACCATCAAACCCTTCACCGACGAGTTCGAAGAGTATGGCCGCGATGAATCTCGCGCATCGGGCGAGGCCTCGAGCATCTCGTTTCCGACAACGGAAAACGAGGTCCGTGCCATTTAGGAAAAGCTCCATGCCGAGCGTGTTCCGGTAACGGTTCAGGGCGCCCGAACCGGCCTTGCCGCCGGCGCCGTGCCCCACGGCGGGCATATCCTCAATACTTCCCGTATGAATCGCTATTTGGGCCTTCGCCGCGATGAACAAGGCCAATTTCTGCTGCGCGTGGAGCCGGGCGTTGTGCTCTCGGAGCTGCGCAAGCAGCTGAGCAAGAAGGTGCTGCCGACCGCTGGTTGGGACCAGGCATCGCTTGAGGCCTACGAGGAGTTCCAAGAGGCTCCCGAGCAGTTTTTTCCCACCGATCCCACCGAGGCGTCTGCCTGTCTGGGCGGCATGGCGGCATGTAACGCCTCCGGTGCCCGCAGCTACGCCTACGGCCCCATGCGCCCACATATCACGGGACTCCACGTCGTGCTGGCTGATGGCGATTTGCTTGAGCTTCGGCGCGGCGAGGCTTTTGCCCAGGGCCGCCACCTGTCGCTCGTGACGGCAGCGGGCCGTACACTCGAGCTCGATCTTCCCGGCTATACCATGCCCAAGACAAAAAATGCTTCGGGCTATTTCGTTGCTGACGATATGGATGCCATCGATCTGTTTATCGGTGCGTGTGGCACAATCGGCGTTATCACCGAGCTCGAGATTGCCCTGCAGGTGGCACCCGCGGTCGTTTGGGGCGTGAGCTGCTTCTTCGACAGCGAAGACAAGGCCGTGTCCTTCACCGATTCTGTGCGTCCCGTCCTGTCCCATGCGGCTGCCATCGAGTACTTCGATGCTGGCGCCCTGGATATTCTACGTCGCCAGCGCGAGCAGTCGACGGCGTTTGCCTCGCTGCCTGCGCTCGACAAAGACGCCAAGGTCTGTGTCTACGTGGAGCTCGACTGCGACGACGAAGCCCAGGCGATTGAGGAGCTGTATCACTTGGGGTGGGTACTGGAGCTTGCGGGCGGCAGTGACGATGCGACATGGGTCGCGCGCGCCGAGGTCGATCGCGAGTGTCAGCGATTCTTCCGCCATGCGGTGCCCGAGAGCGTCAACATGCTCATCGACGAGCGCCGCCGCATGGATCCCACCATCACCAAACTGGGTTCGGACATGTCGGTGCCCAACGCGCACTTGGCCGATGTTATCGCCCTCTATCGCCGCACGCTGGCGGAAAGTGGGCTTGAATCTGCCGCCTGGGGGCATATCGGTAACAACCATCTGCATGTGAACATTCTGCCGCGCGATGCACAGGATTATCGCCGCGGCGGAGAACTCTTTGCCCAGTGGGCTTCCGAGGTCACGGCCATGGGCGGTGCCGTCTCCGCAGAACACGGCGTCGGCAAGATCAAGGCGGGCTTCTTGGAGACGATGTACGGTCACGAGGCCATGGTCGAGTCGGCGCGGCTCAAGCTCCAGCTCGATCCTGCCGGGCAGCTGGGTCGCGGTAACCTGTTTTCGGAGAAGCTCTTGGATGAGCTCGTCCAGAAAGGGGGCGCGTGAAGATGAGCGATTTCCATATGGTGGTGTGCGTCAAGGCCGTGCCGGGCAGCACCGAGGTCAAGATGGACCCCAAGACCAATACCATCGTGCGCGATGGCAAGCAGGCGGTCATTAATCCCTTTGATGCGAGCGCTTTGGAATGCGCGCTGGCGCTGAAGGACGACTTTATCGGCTTTGGCATGGACGTGCGCGTGACGGTGGTGTCGATGGGCATCCCCGCGACCGAATCGCTGCTGCGCGACTGCATCGCTCGAGGCGCCGACGACGCGCTGCTGCTGACCGACCGAGCCTTTGCGGGCGCCGATACCCTGGCAACCACCTATGCCCTCAAGTGCGGCATCGAAGCGCTCGACGAGGACTTCGACCTGCTCATCTGCGGCAAGATGGCGGTGGATGGCGATACGGCCCAGATTGGCCCCGAGCTTGCCGGCGCCTTTGAGATTCCCTGCGTGACCGATGTGAGCTGCGTGCAGAGCGCAGGTTTTACGACGTGCGGTGCGCTTTCGCTCGTTCACGGTTGCGATGCCGGCGAGGAGACGGTCTATCTTGAGATGCCGTGCGCGATGACGACTGCCAAGGAGATTGGCCAGTTGCGTATGCCGAGTATTGCCGGTATTCGCGCGGCGGAGGAGGCGGACGTGCGCGTGGTCAGTGCCGCCGACGTGAACGCCGACCCCGCGCGTTGCGGTCTTGCCGGGTCGCCGACACAGGTCGTGCGCTCGTTTGTGCCCGACCGTGACCAAACGTGCGAGGCCGTTGAGGGGACGGCGTCCGAGCAGGCGGCAAAGCTTGCCAAGATTATCGAGGGGATGGCATAGATGAGCGGACTGATTATCGATAGCGAAGCCTGTATCGGCTGCGGTCGCTGCGTTCGCGCCTGTGCCTCGGGCGGCATCGTAGTGGAAGGCGAGCGACCCAGCCGATGCGCCCGCGTAACCGACGGCTGCATCCTATGCGGTGGGTGCGTCGACGCCTGCCCTGTCAACGCTATCTCGATCGAGCGTGACGAGGCCGCTGGTGCGGTGGACCTTGATGCATATCGAGACATTTGGGTATTCGCGCAGACCGACGAGCACGATACGGTGACTCCCGTTGCCTATGAGCTTATGGGCAAGGGCCGCGAGCTTGCCGATGCTCGCGACTGCCGTCTGGTGGCACTGATCGGTATGGGTCCCGAGGGTTCTCTCGGCGACCTGGAGCATCTGGTTTGCGCGGGCGCCGACGAAGTCCTGGCCTGTCGCGACGAGCGCCTGCGCCAAAACGATGCGGAGGTCTACGCCCGCTTGATCTGCGATTTGGTAGCCGAACGCAAACCCGAGGCCATCCTATACGGTGCGACCGCTTTTGGCCGCGAACTGGCACCCGGCGTTGCCGTGCGCTTGCAGACGGGCCTTACGGCTGACTGCACCGTACTTTCGATGGATACGGAGACGGGACTGCTGCAACAGACGCGTCCGGCGTTTGGCGGCAACCTGATGGCCACCATCGTCTGCCCCAATCATCGTCCCCAGATGGCAACGGTTCGTCCCGGCATCTTTAAGGCGCCCGACTTTGACTACGACCGCTCCGGCACGATCACCCAGATATCGCTTGCGGATGATGCTAAGGCTCGTGTCGAGATCTCGATTCCCGCCGAGGAGTGGAGGCAGCAGGCCTCGATCGCCGATGCCGAACGCTTGGTCGTGGTGGGCCGCGGCATTGGCTCCAAGAAGAATCTGCCCCTGATGCGAAGGCTCGCCGAGGCTCTGGGAGCCGAGCTTGGTTGCACGCGACCTGTCGTGGAGGCCGGCTGGTTGGAGTATCGCCATCAGATTGGCCAGACCGGCGTATCGGTTTCGCCCAAGCTTCTCGTGAGTATCGGTGTTTCGGGCGCCATCCAGCATCTTGCCGGCATCGGTGGGGCAGAGTGCATTATCGCCATCAACGAGGACCCGGATGCCCCCATCTTTGGTGCTGCCCAGTACAAGGTTGTCGGCGATGCCGTCGAGGTCGTCGAGGAACTGCTGGCCCAGCTTGAGCGCTAGGCGCGCGCCAGCCAGTCGCGCATCTCGTCCTTAAGGCGGCTCCAAGTCGCCTGCGTGGCGGGGTCGGTAAAGGGCCGCGTAATGCCAAAGGGCGCGTCGAGCAGGCGGTGGATATCGCCCTGTTCGCGCGCCAGCGCGCGGCTTGCTGGATAGACGAGCTCAAACATAAAGCAGATGAGTCCCACCAGGTAGTCTGCGGGCTCGTTGCGTTCATCGCGTGCGACGCAGCGGTGCTCGTCAAAGGCGGCAAGTGTCGGCGACGAGAAACGGCTGCCGAGAAACGTCTTCTCGTCCACCTTGAGGATGGTGTCGACGGTGCTGTCGGCGATGGTGCGCATAATGTCGATCTTGTCACCATCGCGCACGATATCGCAGAAGCACCGTGTACGCTCGTCGAGTAGTGCCGGCAGGCGAAAGTCGCTGTGATAGGCGATGCTCGCTCGGATGAGCTCGTCATGCGCACCGGTTTCGATAAAGTCACGGATGTTTGTCGTGGCGGGTGCATCGGCGGGATTCTCGCCAAAGAGGACCTCGATGCCCAGCGCCGCATGGCTCATGCTCTCGGCGTCCTTAAAGGTGTCCCAGCGTCGCAGCTGCTCAAAGCGGCCCATATCGTGTAGCAGGCCGCAAAGCCATGCCAGGTCAATATCTTCTGACGACCAGCCCTGCTCGCGCGCTACGGCATCGCATGCCTCGGCCACGTGGTACGTATGCTCGATTTTGAGCGCGATGCGTGGGTTGGTGGCGTCGTAGGCATCGGTGTAGCTTTTGAAGGCCGCGCGCGCCCGGTCTCGATCGATAGCTGTCATAATGACTTCCTAAAAAGTTGTGTCTTTCGATCCGGTGGCAATTGTAGGTGAACTCGGTTGCTGCCGGATGATGATTCTGCCGTATCGCTACATGCGGCTCGGAGACCTTGTCAGGGTGAGAAGCGTATGGTGCTCAAAATCGTTAGAACCGTCTGGCCGGTGATGCTTACCTATGTTGCAATAGGCGCGCCGTGCGGAATGATCATGGGGCAGACGGGAATGGAGCCCTGGATGGTCTTTGCTCTGAGCAGCACGTTTGTGACGGGCAGCGGGCAGTTTATGATCTGCAACCTGTGGCTGGCGGGTGTGCCTGCAGCATCGATCGTCGCGAGCGTCGCCGCCGTCTCCTCGCGTTTTGCGCTTTACTCGGCATCGATCGCGCCGCATCTGACGGGTGCCTCGAAGTGTCAGACGCTGGCTGTTGCCGCGACACTTACCGAGGAGGCATACGGCATCTCGCTTGCCAAGTTGGTTGAAGGGGAGGATTGGGGCCCGCGTGAGTCCTTCGTGCTCAACGTGATCCTTATCGCAACATGGGGCGTTTCGTGTACGACGGGCGCCATCGTCGGCGCCGTTGTCGATGTTCCCACCGCCATTGCAGCCTTTGTCTGCACCTCACTCTTTATCTGCCTGCTCTTTTCGCAGCGGCTGTCGCGCGGCAATGTCGTGGCTGCTGTTATGGCTGCGGTGTCTGTCGCCATATGCAAGTTCTTGGGCCTCACGAATATTGCCGTGCCGGCAAGCGTCGTGGCCGGCATTGCCATTGCGTTGGCGTGCGATGCTGTATTTGACGGAAGAGGTGCCCGCGATGCCCGTTAACGAGTTCTTGGTTCTGTGGCTGTCGTCGTGGGCTGCTATCGCGTTCTTTCGCATCGCGCCGGCGTTCGCCTTGCGCGGGCGGACCCTGTCGCCCCGTATTACCGAGGCCCTGGGCTATATCCCGCCCGCTGCCTTTGCCGCGCTGGTCGCCAACGACTTGGTGAGCCCCGGCGCGTTCGACGCGGGACTCTGGCCTGCCTTGGTTCCCTGGATTGCGGCCGCCGGCGTCGTGGTCGTGGCGGTCAAGACAAAATCGATGCTGTGGTGCTGCGTCTCGGGCATCGTACTCTATATCGTCTTGAGCCTTATATAGGGGTGGCGTCGCGGGCGCCGAATCTCGTTCCATCCCAACTTGTCGAATTTTTCACCGAGCTGGTCTATTTCTTCTGGTACCATGGTCAAACTTTACTGTAGCAAAGCATGACGTGGGCTTTTGTTCCGCGTCAGCGGAAATGGGGGTTTCATGGCACAGGAAGCGACTGCCAACGAGCAAAAGAAATTCAAGGTTCCGCGCATCCCGGGCGACATCATGATCTATCCGATGATCGTCGGTCTTTTGCTCAACACCTTCTGCCCGCAGGTTTTTGAGATCGGCGGCTTCTTTACGGCTGCCTGCCGCGGTGGCTCCAATACCATCGTCGCCGCGATCCTGCTGTTCGTGGGCGCCGGCATCAGCTTTAAGTCCACGCCGGGCGCCATCAAGACCGGTATCGTCGTGCTGATTCCCAAGCTGGTCGTCGCAGCGGCTCTCGGCCTAGGCGTGGCATATTTCTTTAACGACAACTTCCTGGGTCTGAGCTCCGTGTCTATCATCGGCGGCATCACGTTTTGCAACATGGCGCTCTATACGGGCATCATGGGTGAGTTCGGCGATGAGTCCGAGCAGGGCGCCGTCGGTATCCTGTTCTTTACGGCCGGCCCCGCCGTCACGATGATCATCCTTGGTGTTTCGGGTCTTGCCAACATCCCTGTCGGTACTATCATCGGCTCCATTTTGCCGCTCGTTATCGGCATGGTTCTGGGCAACCTGTTCCCGTTTATCAAGAACCTGCTGGTTCCCGGCGCCAATCCCGCGATCGCTGTAATTGGTTTTCAGCTCGGTGCGTCCATGAGCCTTTCGAGCTTCATCGCCGGTGGTATTTCCGGCATCTTGCTGGGCCTTGTCACGCTGTTTGTCGTCGGTCCCATCACCTTTGCGTTCGAGCGCCTGTGCGGTGGTAACGGCAAGGCTGCCGTGGCTTGTTCCACCATCGCCGGCACGGCTATGACCACGCCGGTTGCTCTCGCCGAGGTCGCGCCGCGCTACGCCGAGCTTGCGCCCACCGCGTACGCCCAGATCGCCACTGCCGTTATCATCACGGCAATCATGGCTCCGATTCTGACCGGCTGGGTCGACAAGAAGTTCTGCCAGGGCAAGGAGGACCTGTCGCCTGCCGGTGTCGAGGCCATCGAGGAGGCCGTCGCGACCGACATCGATGGCGAGTAACGGCCGTTACCGATAATTGATTCCGGCGTGCAATTCGCGCCGTCCGAGCGCCCGAACAGAAA
>URNK01000036.1 GCA_900549195.1 uncultured Collinsella sp. | reverse complement strand
ACGAGATGAGCGCTAGTCTCGTGGGCTCGGAGATGTGTATAAGAGACAGCGTATTTGCGCAGCAAATACGCGGACGTCCCACCGCCCCTACCATTTGGCTTTTCGTGCCCGCTTCCTCCAGAGATGCGGGCTCGTTTCTTTTGGGCGCCGGTGGGGCTCTATGTTGCGGTGGGATAGTTCCTGTTTTGGCAGGCTACCAGCCCATTTAGGAACTATTTCACCGCAACTCAGAGGGAGACGGTTAAAGGGCGCTCAGGCTCGGGGTCCAGCCGATGGTGGGGGTCGCGCCGTCGAGAACCTCGTTGATGGTGGCGGCCATGCCGGCGAGCAAGCTGTTCTCGCTTACGGTGAGCGTCTTGTAGCCGCCGGCTCGCATGAGCTCGCGAATCACCGCGGCACCTGCCAAGATCACGCCCGCGCGCTTGGGTTGCACGCCCGGTAACGCGGCAATGCCCGCAACATCCAGCGCGGACATACGCTCGATAGCGGCCGAAACCTGGTCCAACGAAAGCTCGCGCAGGTGCACAAAGCTCGAATCATACGGCTCCAGCTCGTGAACGAGTGCCACGAGCGTGGTGACAGTACCACCCACCGCGACCAGGCGCTCGGCACGCTCAAAGTCGACAGGCAGACTCTCAAAGTAGCCCGCAAACTGCTCGTTTGCCCAGCCGGCAGCAGCCGCAAGCTCGTTCGTCGACGGCGGCAGTGCCGAGAAAAACCGCTCGGTCACGCGACGACAACCAATGTCCAGCGAGCGCGTTCCCTCCAGCGCAAAGACGCCGCGCTCCGGTGCATAGACGCCCGTCGCGAGCTCCGTGGATCCGCCGCCCGAATCGGCAACAATGATGCGCTCGCCGGCAAAGTCGTGCGCCACGCCAAAAAACGTCAAGCACGCCTCGACCTCGCCCGGAATCACCTGCGGCTCGAGTCCCAGCTCGCGCAGGCCGTCCAGTAGCAGCGCGGCATTGGACGCATCGCGCGCGGCGCTCGTACACGTGGTGCAGATGCACACGGCCCCAAAGGCACGGGCCTCGTCCACAAACATGCGACACGCAGCGAGCACGCGCTCAACGGCCGCCTCGCAAAAGCGCCCCGTCGCGTCCACGCCCTCGCCCAAGTCGGTAATCTCGGTATGCTTGGACGATTCCACGATCGCCCCGCCCTCGACCTGGGCCAACACCAGGCGCGACGACACCGTCCCCAGGTCAATCGCCGCCACCTTATATCGTTTGCAATTCGTCATTGCAGGCTCCCCTCCGGGCGTTACTCGCCGTTGGACACGACCGTCTGGCCCTCGACGCCGTTAAATCCAAACAGCATATCGAGCGTCTGGATGTACCACGGCGTGTCCTTGCCGACCTCTTCGATCTCTTTGGCCACTTCGCTGGCCTTCTTGGCGTTCGAGGACTTTTTGCTCGACGACGAGTCCGAATCGTCGTCCAGGCCCTGCACTTCAATCCTCTTCTCGCCGGGCATCACCAGGCCCAGGTCCTCGGATGCCGCATCCTTGATACCCTGCTCCGAGAGCAGCTTGTCGACGCTTTTCTGCAGCTCGTCGTTGTACTGCTGGCGAATCTCGACCTGCTTGGCCAAGATATCGTTCGAGCGTTTGGCAACGTAGAGGTCGCGTACGGGAAAGTACAGGCTCACGAGCACCAGGACGACGACAATGCCAATAAACAGCCCGCGCTGGGGTCCATGGGTAAAGTCGTAAATTGCCTTGACCACCGCGTTGTCGTTGGCGTAGTGCATGAAGTCCGAGCCCGAAAGACGGCTCGAGGGCCTGGTCGACTTTTCGCGTGTTTGAGCCGAGGGGCGCTGAGCATGCGTCGAGTGTGGCGAGCGGCCCGTCGACGTATTCATTTGAGCACGGGGGTGTGAGGCACTTGCCGGACGTTGTGCGCGGCAATCGACGCCGGCGTAGTCGGACCCGCCGAGCTGCGCGGTACGCGCACGACGAGACGACGGCTCGCGCGAACCGGCGGAATAATACCTGTTGTCGTAAATCTGATCCATGTGCGCCTTGTGCGGTTGAGGTTTGTTTGCGCTAAGTCCTTTAGTTATAGCACGAGCGCCCGCACCGCCTTCGGCAGCCTTTGCTCGACATAAAAAAGGCGCTGAGCCGTATGGCCCAGCGCCCAATGGTGCTCAACAGTGCCCGGCGGAAGCGAGGCGAATCCGAGTCAGCCCCGCCCCCCGCACACGCCGCTGCCTAGCGAATGTTGTAGAACGCAGACTTGCCGGCGTAGCGCGCACTGCCCTCGAGCTCGTCCTCGATGCGGATGAGCTGGTTGTACTTGGCAATACGGTCGCTGCGGCACGGGGCGCCCGACTTGATCTGGCCGGCGTTAACACCCACGACCAGGTCAGCGATGGTAGAGTCCTCGGTCTCGCCGGAACGATGGCTCACGATGCAAGCGTAGCCGGCCTCCTTGGCAGTCTCGATAGCCTCGAGCGACTCGGTGAGCGTGCCAATCTGGTTGACCTTGACCAGGATCGCGTTGGCGGCACCCAGCTCGATGCCCTTCTTAAGGCGCTCGGTGTTGGTGACGAACAGGTCGTCGCCCACCAGCTGCACCTTGTTGCCAATGCGACGGGTGAGCTCAACCCAGCCGTCCCAGTCCTCCTCGGCCATACCATCCTCGATGGAGATGATGGGATAGGTGTCGACAAGCTTCTCCCAGTAATCGACCATCTGAGCGCTCGTGTACTCAACACCCTCGCCCTTGAGCTCGTACATGCCGGTCTCGGCGTTGTAGAACTCGGTCGATGCCGGATCCATGGCGTACATGAAGTCGACGCCGGGCTTAAAGCCAGCCTTCTCCACGGCCTTGGTGATGTACTCGAACGGCTCGGCATTGGTCTTGAGGTTAGGCGCGAAACCGCCCTCGTCGCCCACGCCGCCGCCCAGGCCGGCCTCGTGCAGCACGCCCTTGAGGGTGTGGTAGACCTCGGCGCACCAGCGCAGGCCCTCGGCAAAGCTCGAAGCACCCACGGGCATGATCATGAACTCCTGGAAGTCAACGTTGTTGTCGGCATGCACGCCGCCGTTGAGGATGTTCATCATGGGCGTGGGCAGCAGGTGAGCGTTGACGCCGCCCAGGTACTGGTACAGCGACAGGCCCGCCGACTCTGCCGCAGCGCGGGCAACGGCCAGCGATACGCCCAGAATGGCGTTGGCGCCGAGCTTGGTCTTGTTGGGGGCACCGTCCGCGGCGATCAGCGCGGCATCGACGGCGCGCTGGTCGAAGGCATCGAGGCCCACGACGGCGTTGGCGCACTCGTTGTTGACGTGCTCGACGGCTTGCGAAACGCCCTTGCCCAGGTAGCGACCCTTGTCGCCGTCGCGCAGCTCGCAAGCTTCGAAAGCGCCGGTCGAAGCGCCCGAAGGCACCATCGCGCGACCGAAGCTGCCGTCCTCGAGCACGACCTCGACCTCGACGGTGGGGTTGCCGCGGCTGTCGAGTACCTCGCGACCGTAGACATCCAAAATATCGCTCATGTTGTCTCCCTCTCACTTGGAAACGGGTTGAATGCTTGGCGACACGGCATTGCGCCAATGTGGCGCTTTGGTTTGCAAGTTAGCCATGTCGCACTTTTTGCATTATGCCCTAAGTTAGCCGAGGGATACAATTGTTTTTCGAAAAATTAGCGGGAACGACAAGGCATGTCAGCCCGTCGTTCCCGCAGTCTTACTCCTCTGCCTTGGCAGCATCCCAGAGGTCGTTGAGGCCGTGGGTCGAAAGCTCGGCAAGATCAACATGGGCATCGGCCGCCATCTGCTCCATCGCGGCCCAGCGACGGCGAAACTTGGCCGTGCTCGCGCGCAGGGCGCTCTCGGCGTCGATGCCCTCTTTGCGCGCAACGTTGACCAGGGCAAAGAGCAGGTCGCCAAACTCCATCTCGCGCTCGGACGTTCCGGGCTCCTCGGCCTCAAACTCGGCACGCTCCTCGGCGACCTCGTCCCACACATCCTGGACCGTCTCCCACTCAAAGCCCACGGCAGCCGCCTTGCGCGACACCTTCTGCGCCTGCATCAGCGCCGGCAGATGCGTGGGCACGCCGTCGAGCAGACCCTCGGGCGCAGCTTCGCCCGCTGCCACGGCCTTGTCCTTGGCAACCTTCTCGGCAAGCTTTACCTCATCCCAAATCTTGAGCACCTCGTCGGAGCTCTCGGCGTCCGCATCGCCAAACACGTGTGGGTGGCGGCGGATGAGCTTGGCGTCGATATCGCGCGCCACATCGGCCAGCGTAAACTCGCCGGCGTCCGCCGCAATCTGCGCATGCAGTACTACCTGCATGAGCACGTCGCCGAGCTCCTCGCGCAGATGCGTGGCATCATCGGCCTCGATGCAATCGAGCGCCTCGTAGGCTTCCTCGATCATGTTCTTGCCGATGCTCTGATGCGTCCGCTCACGATCCCACGGGCAGCCATCGGGCTGACGCAGACGCCAGATAGTCTGCACCAGATGCTGCAGCTCGGCCGACGCGTCGACCAGCGTGGACAGGTCGCGCGAACCCTCGGCATTTTGCTGAGCCATGTGCTGCGCCATAGTTATTCCTCCTCCAGGACCACGTGACGGAACGCGCCGCCCTCGTAGATGCCGTAGCTATGCGTACCGTCCTTGGGAATGCTCACGCTGCCGGGATTGAAGAGCCACAGGCCCGGGTGCGCGGCGCTTGCCTCGTTAACCTTGATGTGCGTATGGCCGTAGACGAGCGCGGAGCCCTCGGGCAGCGCGGGCGCGTGGTCGACGCTGTTGTGCATGCCGGCGCCAAAGACGTGGCCGTGCGTCAGGAACAGCTCACGGCCGGTCTCGTCAAACAGCGTGGCGTAGTCGGCCATGACCGGGAAATCGAGCACCATCTGGTCGACCTCGGCGTCACAGTTGCCGCGCACCGCGATGATGCGGTCGGCCAAGGCATTGAGCAGCGGAATCACGCGCTTGGGAGCGTAGTCGCGCGGCAGGTCGTTACGCGGACCGTGATAGAACAGGTCGCCCAGCAGGACGATGCGGTCGGGCTGCTCGGACTCGATGGCGGAGCAGAGGCGCTCGGTCCAATATGCCGAGCCGTGAATGTCAGAGGCGATGAGGTATTTCATGAGGGATCCTTTCGGGATGGAGTTGACGGAGCCGGTCGCGGCGCGCCGCACGATCTTGTTATTCAAATCGCAGCGCCGCGCTCTGGGCCGCCTGCATCACGCGCTGGAGCGGTACGTCGTGCTCACGGGCAAGACGGGCGCAGTCTTCGTACTCGGGCGCCGCGCGCTCGCTGCCGTCGGGCAGGGTGGCCACCTTGACGGACACCTCGCCCCATGGCGTCGCTACGCGCTCAAAGCGGCGTGGCAGGCAAACGCGCTCCATAACCTGGCGGCGGATGGCATTGGTCGTGGTTTCCAAAAAGATGATCGTCTGCAGGCGATCGATATCCTCGTGAGCGCAGATTACCTGCAGCTGCCAGCCGGGGCGGCCTTTCTTGCAATAGATGGGCAGCCAGTGCACCTCGCGGGCGCCGGCCTCGCGCAGGCGGTCGGCGGCGTAGGCGAGCACCTCGGGCGACGCGTCGTCGATGTCGCATTCCAGCTTGACGATGGTCTCGGGCGCATCAGTCTCGCGGGACAGCGGGGATTTGCTATCGCGTGGCATACGGTCCGGCTCCTTTCCGCGCGGGCTCGTTTTGTTCACCCAAACGCTAGCACATCGCGGGCGGCGTGGATGTGGCGGAGCGCGATGAGCGCGATTTTCCCTGTCCGCAAGAAACCGGCACCCCGGCGCGCTCGTCGCATCGAGGGCCGCGCCGTTACAATGGAGCGGATTCGCTTGACGCAAAGGAGCCGCCATGCCTGCTTGCCCGCTGGTCGATTGCCATACCCACACCTCGTTCTCGGACGGACACGCCTCGTTTGAGGACAACGTTCGCGCCGCTGCTGCAGCCGGTTGCCGTGCCATGGTCTCGACCGATCACCTTACCCTGCCTGCCAGCATGGATTCCAATTGCGAAGTGCAGGTTGTCGAGGGCAACCTGCCGGCACATCGTCTGGCTTTTGAGGATGCCCGCAAGCTTACCGCGCAGATCGCGCCGGAGCTCGAGCTTATCTATGGCTTTGAGTGCGATTGGTACGAAGGCTGCGAGCCTTTGGTTGAGCGCTGGTCCGAAGGCGCCGTCGTGCGCCTGGGCAGCGTACATTGGATTGGCAACCCCGGCGATATCATGGCCGGTGCCGCGGGTACGGCGGGGACAGAGGACGTCGTTCGTCCCGATGCGCCCGATTCGCGCTGCGGTTGGATCGACGATGACACCAACCTGCACGTTTGGGAAAACCTGGGCGTGCGCGGCGTGTGGGAGCGCTACGTCGACGACTGGTGTCGCGCCTGCGAAAGCCCGCTCAACTTTGACGTGATGGCCCACCCCGACCTGGTCATGCGCTTTTCGAAGGAGGGCTTTGCGCCCGATTTTGACCCCGCGCCGTTCTGGGGGCAGATGGCAGAATGCGCACACGACACGAATCGGCGCGTTGAGGTCTCGACTGCCGCGCCGCGCAAGGGGCTCGACGACTACTACCCCGCGACCGGCCTCTTGCGCTGCTTTGCCCATGCCGAGGTGCCCATTACCTTTGGCTCGGACGCACACCGCGCCTGCGACATCTGCTGGAACATCCGCGAGGCCCAGGCCCACGCCTACGACTGCGGTTATCGAACCTTCGACATCCCCCACCTCACCGGCGAATGGGAATCCACGCCCCTCGCCTAAGACTAGTCATTGGGGACACTCTTCACAAATGACCCCTTGGGGACGGAGGAAAACAGGTCGTTTTGCTCACCACCGACGCCCGAGCAACACCGCCCGCAAAAAAGAACGCCCGTTTACTACGATGAACCGCAAACCTCCGACCATCGGCTTAATGCGGAAAATAAAACCGCAGGTAGAAGTGTTGACGATTTGCTCAAAACCGACGCGTGGTAAGCAGATCCAGTTTCATCGTAGTAATTGGGCATGTTATTTGGCAGCGCCGACAAAGACTGTCCCAAACGACTAGTCGTTTAAGAACGTCCCCAATGACTACCCAATGACTAGTGGCGGCGGGCGTTGAGTTCGCCGGCCAGCTCGTCGAGGGTAATGCCGTAGCGCTCGAGCGTCACGAGCAGGTGGTAGACCAGGTCGCCGACCTCGTAGCGAATGTGATCGTGGTCGTTATCCTTACAGGCCATGATGACCTCGCTCGCCTCCTCGGCAAGCTTCTTGAGCAGTTCATCCTCGACGTCGGTCAGCAGACGAGCGGTATAGCTCTCCTGCGGCGACGCGTCGCGACGACCATGAATCACCTCGGCCAGCCCCGTCAGCGTCTCGCCGATATTTCCATCCTGAACATTCGCGGTGCGCACACCCATGGTTCAATCCTTTCTGGTTGGCCAAGCGCTTAGCCGAGCGCCCGCCCTACGCGAGTTTCTTAAAGAAGCAGGTGCGGTTGCCGGTATGGCAGGCCGGACCCGGCGAGTCGACCTTGACCAGCAGCGTATCGCTATCGCAGTCGGCCCAGAGCTCCTTGACCTCTTGCATGTTGCCACTCGTCGCGCCCTTGTTCCAGAGCTCCTGACGGCTACGGCTCCAAAACCACGTGGTACCGGTCTTGAGCGTCAGCCCCACCGACTCCTCGTTCATCCAGGCAACCATAAGCACCTCGCCGGTGTCATATTGCTGAACCACACAAGGAATCAGCCCCCTGGCGTCGTATTTGAGCTCGGACGCAGTTGTCACTTGCTCCATTTAAAAATCCAATCTCACGGGAATTCCCTGCGATGCCATATACTCTTTGACTTCGCGAATGCTGAAGGTTCCAAAGTGAAAGACGCTCGCCGCCAGCACGGCGTCGGCTTCGCCCTCGATCACACCCTCGGCAAAGTGCTCGAGCGTGCCCACGCCGCCGCTCGCGATGACGGGAATCGGCACCGCGCGCGCCACGGCACGGGTGAGCGCCAGGTCAAAGCCGGCCTTGGTGCCGTCGCGATCCATGCTGGTGAGCAGGATCTCGCCGGCGCCGCGACGAGCCGCCTCCTCGGCCCACGCCACCGCGTCGATACCCGTGGCGTTGCGGCCTCCCGCGGTAAAGACCTCCCACTTGTCGGCACCGGATGCGCCGGGCAAACCGACGCGCTTGGCATCGATTGCCACGACCACGGCCTGACTGCCAAACGCCGCGGCAGCCTGGCTGATCAGCGACGGGTCGCGCACGGCCGCCGAGTTGAGCGATACCTTGTCGGCACCGGCAGCCACCATGGTGCGCATGCCCGCCAGGTCGCGAAAGCCGCCGCCCACGGTATAGGGAATGGCCAGCTCCTCGGCAGCATGCGCCGCCATCTCGATGGTCGTCGCGCGGTTGTCGCTCGTGGCGGTAATGTCCAAAAATACGACCTCGTCCGCACCCTCGCGGTCGTAGGCGCGCGCCAGCTCCACCGGATCGCCCGCATCGCGCAGACTCACAAAGTTGACGCCCTTGACCACACGGCCGTCCTTGACGTCCAGGCAGGGAATCACGCGTTTGGTAAGCATAGGCTACTCTTCCCCTCGGACGGCGGCCAGCGCCTGGACCAGCGTAAAGTTGCCCTCGTAGAGCGCGCGACCGGTAATGGCACCTTCAATCGCGCCCTCACCCACCGCGGCCAGCGCACGGATGTCGTCGAGCGTCGAGATGCCGCCCGAAGCCACGACGGGAAAGCCCGCGACCTCGGCCACATGGCGATACGCCGCCACATCGATGCCCGTCTGCATGCCATCGCGCGCGATGTCGGTATACACCAGATGCTTAAAGCCCAGCTCGGAAAGCTGCGCCACGGCATCGTCGAGCGCCACGCCCGCGCCGTCGCGCCAGCCGTTCACCCTGACCTGGCCGTCGCGCGCGGCGATGTCTGCCACCAGCAGCTCGCCAAAGCCTTGGGCTGCCACCTCGGCAAAACCCGGCTCGGTCACCAGCACGGTGCCCAGCGCGATGCGGCGCGCACCGTAGCCGGCCAGCTCGTCGATGCGCGCGAGCGAGCGAACGCCGCCGCCCACGTCCACGGACAGACCATCGACGCCGCAGATGGCCTCGATCGCTGCCGAGTTGGCAGCGCACGCGTCCTCGTCCTCGCCAAAGGCAGCGGACAGGTCGACGACGTGCACCCAGCTTGCACCCTGCTCGGCAAACGAGCGGGCAACGGCCACGGGGTCGTCGGAATACACCTTGCAGCGGCTGCGGTCACCGCGCTCCAGGCGCACGACCTTGCCGCCGATCAGATCGATTGCGGGAAACAGGATCATCGGCCACCCTCCTCGACGATGCTCACGAAGTTCTTAAGGATGCGCTGACCCAGCGCGGAGGATTTCTCGGGATGGAACTGGCAGCCCCACACGTTGCCATGGCGCACGATGCACGGGAAGCTCCGCGTATAGTGCGTGAGCGCCAGCACATCGGCGGCATCGGCGTCGTCGGCCACCGCATAGCTGTGGGTGAAATACATGTTGGCACCCTCGGCAAAACCGGCAAGCAGCGGATCGGCCGCGCCGGCGGACGTCATGTGCACCTGGTCCCAGCCCACGTGCGGCACCTTCAGGCGGCTCGACTCCAAGCGCGTGCACGAACCGCGCATAATACCCAGGCCATCGACCCATGGACCACCATCCTGCTCGGAGGCGCTGCCGTCGGCGACCACGCCCTCGTCCGCAGGCACGCCCTCGTTGCCGCGCTCAAAAAACAGCTGAAGCCCCAGGCAGATGCCGAGCAGCGGAATCCCGGCGGCGACGGCATCGAGCACGGCCGCCTCCTCGCCGCTCCGACGCATAAAGGCAATCGCGTCATAGAACGCGCCCACGCCCGGGATGACTAGGCCGTCGGCGTTGCAGATCTGCTCCGGATCGTCCGAGGTGCAGGCGGCGGCACCGGCGCGCGCAAGCCCGCGCACGACGCTCGACAAGTTGCCCTTGTGGTAGTCGACCACCACGATCTTCGGTCCGCCCACGCGACCCTCCTTTTCCCATTCAAAACCTGCCAAAAAGGGACAGGTTTATTTTGGTCGGTTAAACGTTCACCCACCACATGAGACAGCATTTCCGCAGATAAAACCTGCCAAAATAAACCTGTCCCTTTTTGGCAGGTTACAGCGAGCCCTTGGTGCTGGGGATGCCCTGCACGCGGGGATCGAGCTCGCAGGCGCGGCGCATTGTGCGGCCCACGGCCTTAAAGGCGGCCTCGATAATGTGATGCGAGTTGCCGCCCGCCAGTTCGCGCACATGCAGTGTGAGCTTGGCGTCGCGCGCAAAAGCGTAGAAGAACTCGACAGCCAGCTCGGTATCGAAGGTGCCCACGCGCTCGGTTGGCACGGGCAGCTCGCAATAGGCCTGCCCGCGGCCCGAGATATCCACGGCGGCCATCACGAGCGTCTCGTCCATGGCAATCGCCGCGTCGGCAAAGCGTGTAATGCCCGCCTTGTCGCCCAGCGCCTGGCAGAACGCCTCGCCCAGCACAATACCCGTGTCCTCGACGGTGTGATGCGCATCGACCTCAACATCGCCCACCGCATGCACCGTCAAATCGAACAGGCCATGGCGGCCAAAGGCGTTGAGCATGTGGTCGAAAAACGGCACGCCGGTCGAGATATCGCACGTACCGGTTCCGTCCAGGTCGAGCTTTACGACAATATCGGTCTCGCCCGTCCTGCGGGTCACCTCGGCATAACGGCCCATCTACATCTCCTCCTTCACCAGCGCGGCAAATGCGGCCAGCACCTCGTCGTTTTCCTGCGGCGTGCCCACGGTAACGCGCAGACAGTCCACAAGCCCCGGCGCGTAGCTAAAGTCGCGCACCAAAATCGAGTACTCGTCGCGCAAACGCTCGCGCACGCGCGTAGCATGCGGCGTGCGCACGAGCACAAAGTTCGCCGCGCTCGGCCATGCCTCCACGGGCATGCCCTCGGCAGCCATTGCACGCAGGGCGCACAACTCGCGCTCGCGCTCGGATGTAACTTGCGCCACCACGGGCGCGTACGCATCGCGGGCACGCACGCAGGCAAGCGCGGCGGCCTGGCTCAGTACATTGACCGAATAGATCTGGCGAATCGCCGCGAACACGTCGATGACCTCGGGCGCCGCGATCACGTAACCCAGACGCGTACCGGCAGCACCAAACGCTTTGGACAACGTATGCAGAATCACCAGGTTGGGATGCTCGGCGATAAGCCCCTGCGCCGTGGTGGCCGCGCCAAACGAATCGTCGGCAAACTCAACGTAGGCCTCGTCGACCATTACCATGCCGGGGCACGCATCGCACAGCGCCGCGACAAAGTCGAGCGGCGCCACATCACCCGTGGGGTTATTGGGCGAGGTCACGATTGCCAGGCTGCACTCGGGCGCCGCCGCAAGCACGGCTGCCTGGTCGAGCTCAAAGGTCGCCGGGTCGCGCCACACGTCGCGTACCTCGGTCTGGCAGAGCGACGCAAAGAACGCGTACTCGCTAAAGCACGGCGGGCAGTTGAGCAGGGTCCGTCCCGCGCCGCCAAACGCCAACAGGTAGTTATAGAGCAGCTCGTCGCCGCCGTTGCCCACGCAGATGTTCTCGCGCGTCACGCCATGCCAGGCAGCAAGCTCGTCGCGCAGGTCGTTAGACATGGGATCGGGATAGCGGTTGAGCGGCGTGGCAGCCAGGGCGGCGTCGACCGCCTCGCGCACGCCGGCCGGCACGGGATAGGTGTTCTCGTTGGCCGAAAGGTTGATGTGCGTGGGCGTAAAGTTGGGATCGTAGGGCTCAATGCCGGCCAAGTAGGACTGGACGAGCTCCTTCATGCGGGGCGTCAGCTCGGCCATATTAGGCCTCCTCGACGACCGCGTCAGCACCATTCGCGCTTGCAGCCGCCAGGTCCACGCCCTCGGCAACCGTCGCCACGGCGTCGCCCGGCCAGGCGACCTTGGTCAGGTCGGCCGCGGCCAGAGACTCGGCGCTCACGGCATCCTCGCCCTGCTCCAGCACACGGCGACGCAGTGCGGCAGAAAGCGCGTGCTGTCTCTTATACACATCTGACGCTGCCGACG
>URNK01000035.1 GCA_900549195.1 uncultured Collinsella sp. | reverse complement strand
GATGAGCGCTAGTCTCGTGGGCTCGGAGATGTGTATAAGAGACAGCTGCTGGGCGATACCGCCAAGGTCACCATCGATACTGACTACCTGGGCGCCCGAGAGCAGGTGCGCGACTTTAACTACGAGCTGCGCCACCGCGGTCGCAAGACCGAGTGCGAGATCGACGCCAACGGCGTGCTGACCGGCACGTCCAAGAAGGTCTACCGTGGCACCATCGACCTCGTGCACGGCTGCAAGGGTGCCGTCGGCACCGAACGCGAGACGGTGCTCTTGGCCAACAAGGGCGTCGACAACAAGACCGTCCCCGTCATCCTCTGCGACGAGGACGACGTCGCCGGCAACCACGGCGCCACCATCGGCCACGTCCGCGACGAGCAGCTGTTCTATCTCGCCTGCCGCGGCCTTGACCAAAACGCCGCCGAGGACCTGTTCGTCCGCGCCAAGCTGGAGGACGCCGCACTTTCCGCCACCGACGAGCGCACCCGCGCCGCCGTCGTCCGCTTGGGCAACAACCTGATCGACAATTTCGAGGAGGAGCTCGCATGATCGACACCGAGCACGTTAAATGCGACACCTGTACCGCACCGGAGCCTATGGAGCTCGACGCCAGCGACGAGGCCTCACGCGGCTGGCCCACCGTAGACATCGAGACCAATCCCTACAAGGCGCAGTTCCCGCTGTTCCAGCAGCACCCCGAGATCGCCTTCCTCGATAGCGCCGCCACCGCGCAGCGCCCTGCCTGCGTGCTCGACGCCGAGCGCGACTTCTACCAGCGCATGAACGCCAACCCCCTGCGCGGCCTGTACTCGCTGTCCGTCGAGGCCACCGAGGCCATCGCGAAGGTGCGTCAGCAGATCGCCGACGTCATCGGCGCCCCCCAGGCCAACGAGGTCGTCTTCACCCGCAACACGAGCGAGTCGCTCAACCTGGTCGCCAAGAGCTTTGCGCCCACGGTCCTCGAACCGGGCGACGAGGTCGTCATCACCATCATGGAGCACCACTCCAACCTGATTCCGTGGCAGCAGGTCTGCCGTGAGACCGGCGCCAAGCTCGTCTACCTCTACCCCACCAAGACCGGCCAGCTCACCACCGAGGAAGTTCTTGCCAAGGTGGGCCCCAAGACCAAGATCTTGGCCGTGGGTCAGGTCTCTAACGTCCTGGGCGTTGAGAACCCGGTCAAGAACCTCGGCAAGCTCGTGCACAAGTACGGCGGCTATCTGGTCGTCGACGGCGCGCAGTCGCTGCCGCACATGCCGGTCGATGTGGCCGACCTTGGAGCCGATTTCTTTGCCTTTAGCGCGCACAAGGCCATGGGCCCCATGGGCATCGGCGTGCTGTGGGGCAAGATGGACCTGCTCAACGCCATGCCGCCCATGCTTACCGGCGGCGAGATGATCGACTCGGTCACCGAGCAGGACGCCGTCTGGGCGCCCGTCCCCGAGAAGTTCGAGGCCGGCACGCAGGACGCCGCCGGCATCTTCGCCACGGGCGCGGCGCTTGACTACCTGGTTAACACCGTGGGCTACGAAAACATCCAGGCACGCGAGCAGGCACTCGTCCACTACCTGATGGGCGAACTCATGCAGCTCGACTTTGTCCAGATTATCGGCTCCATCTATTGGGACAATCACCATGGCGTCGTGAGCTTTAACGTCAAGGGTATCCACCCGCACGATGTCGCGAGCATCATGGACATGGACGGCGTCTGCATCCGCGCCGGTCACCACTGCGCACAGCCGCTGCTCACCTGGCTGGGCGTCGAGAACCTTGCCTGCTGCCGCGCCAGCGTGGCCTTCTACAACGACAAGGCCGACATTGACAAGTTCATCGCCGGTCTGCATCACGTTTGGAGCACGTTCAATGGGTAATCTGTACACCTCCACCACATTTATGGAGCACAACTCGCACCCCGACTATAAGTACGAGATGGACGCTCCCACGCACGAGCACGACGGCATCAACCCCAGCTGCGGTGACGAACTCACCTTGCAGCTGCGCGTCGAGAACGGCGTGATCGAGGAGGCCTCCTTTACCGGTCATGGCTGCGCCATCAGCCAGGCCAGCGCCGACATCATGGCCGACCTCATCACCGGCGAGACGGTCGAGGAGGCGCGCCGCCTGGCGGGGCTCTTCCTCGCCATGATCCGCGGCGAACAGCTCTCCGAGGAAGACCTGGAAGACCTGGACGAGGCTGCCCAGCTCCAGGACATCTCGCACATGCCCGCCCGCGTCAAATGCGCCGAGCTCGCCTGGCGCACCCTCGACGGCATGCTCGAGGGGTAAACTAACCAGTAGCGTATGCCCCGAATCCAAGGTTTTTGATTGCCGAGCCGCCCGATACGGGCGGCTCTGTTTTTCCTAATGAGCGCCGGACGCACGAAGTCCGCGCGTCCGGCGCTCCGTCTGTCATTTACCACACAGCAGACGCGAACACGGGCGTTTTCCACAGCACCAAAGGCCTGCGGCAGGGCCCCGGACCCGCCAAGCAATGCGCCAAGCCCCGTTCTGCTGAGCTCCGACTCGCTTCGCGCCTGCCGCAGAAGGGTCCCATAGGATGCTGCGTGCATTTTGCGAGTATTCAGCACGCCAAGCTGTGTGCATACGCATCGGAAGCGTTAATCAACGTCTCCAGGCGCATAAATAGTGTGTTTTAGACCAGACATCGCGGTCTGACGGGACGCAGGCACATACTCCGGGGGTGCAACGGCAGGGATCAATAGCTTAGGGGCCCGTGTGTTGCAAGATTGTGGCAGAGCCGACAGCACCACGATGCTGAAAACTCCGTTTTTTGCACGGCGCAGACGGGGGTAGGCACGGGCAAACCCGGACTGAGCTGTTATTTTATGCAAGATGACGATTGTTCTATGCATATTAAGAAGTGCAGTTACCGTACCAAGCTTTTGAACGCTGGTTACGGCGTATGGACGACCCCAGCTGCGGTGAACAGGCGACCCTACATCACGTTTCCGCCAGCCCGCATCGCCGTTCGCGCGCGGGCGCGCACGATACGAGAGACGGTACTTTTGCCAATCCCGGTATACCGCTCAATCTGACGCACTGTAAAGCCGGCATTGTTCAATCCAACAATAACGGTATCGCGCTGCGCCGGCGGTACAGTTTTAACCCCGTTGAGCGGAACCCCTAGCTCCTTCGCCAACTTGTTGGCAAAGGCGTGGCGTTCCCACTCCGTCTCTTTCATATCGCGCAGCGCCGGTTCGCCGCTGTCGGGCGTCGAAAGCGAATAGGCAGCAAAGGCCTCGGCAGAACCAAAAAGCTCAAGCACGCAAGAAGGATCGGAAAATCCCCTCGTGGCATCTGCCGCATCACTGTCGTAAGCGCGCAGATGCTCCGCAAAGCTGCTCCAGGGGTAACGCTCGATTAGGCTCATGCCCGCCTCCTGCGGATCGGCGTGAACGGAGCGAATAGCCTCCATCACCTGCCAGTCGGTATCGAGCGAGCGCCGGTCAAAACGGTTCTGGAACAGATGCCCTGTGCGCCCCGTGCGTTTATTGAACCGCCGCGCGTACGTCAAAAGCAGCCGGTGCATCGCCGCGCTCATCGCGTCCTCGTAATCTGCAAGCACCAGACGCACGTGATTGCCCATAAGGCACCAGGCGATAACCGTCACGCCCGCCTTGCGGCAGCACTCACGCATCAGCTCCAAGAACTCCCACCGGTCTTCATCGCCCTCAAAGATGAGCTGCTTGCCCGTACCGCGGGCACAGACATGGTAAAAGCCGGTAACCGTTCTCCAAACGCGCTGCATGGCGCTCCCTTCGCCGGGATCTGCTTGCCATCCAATACAGCACGATTGAAGCGTGCCATCAAAACATTCACGCAAAACAATTCGCTCGCGCGGCCAAAGGCAGTAAACAGGCGGCGAACGGCACCGTTGCAACAGGTCAACCCCCGCAACGCTTACAAGAGCTGCCCAAAAGCTTGCCAAAGACGGACCCCCTCTACGGAAGTTCGCGACCACAGAACATAGAGTTAAACCGTTTCAATTAAAACTTCCGGACTTCTCGCTACGAAAACTGAGCCGTTCGCCGAATATTCCGTGCATTTCGCGGTATTATAGGGGCTGCATGTCATGTCCCTTTCGAAGGGTCGCCCGGCAATCGCCAGCCACGGCCCCCAGACGGGACGCCAACACGATAGAGAGGAGAGGCATGCAGTACTCACAGGAAGTGGAGAACATGTGCCCCGTTGCCAAGGGTGCATACCACGGCCCCGCACCCATCCCCGAGGAGGGCAAGTGGGTCCAGGCTAAGGAGATTTCCGACATCTCCGGTCTTACGCACGGTGTGGGTTGGTGCGCACCTCAGCAGGGCGCCTGCAAGCTCACGCTGAACGTCAAGGACGGCATCATCGAGGAGGCCCTCGTTGAGACCATCGGCTGCTCGGGCATGACCCACTCTGCCGCCATGGCTTCCGAGATCCTTCCCGGTAAGACCATCCTCGAGGCCCTCAACACCGACCTCGTCTGCGACGCCATCAACGTTGCTATGCGCGAGATCTTCCTGCAGATCGTTTACGGCCGCAGCCAGACCGCGTTCTCCGAGGGCGGCCTGCCCGTGGGCGCCTCCCTCGACGACCTCGGCAAGGGCCTTCGCTCTCAGGTCGGCACCATGTTCGGCACCAAGGCCAAGGGCGCTCGTTACCTCGAGCTCGCTCAGGGCTACGTCACCCGCATGGCTCTCAACGACAAGAACGAGATCATCGCGTTCGAGTTCCTGAACCTCGGCAAGTTCACCGACGCCGTCAAGGCCGGCAAGACCCCCGAGGAGGCCATCGCTGGCGCTATGGGCCACTATGGTCAGTGGGAGAACGCTGCCAAGTACATCGACCCGCGCACCGACGAGGAGACTCACTCCGTCGCCAGCGTGTTCCCGGTTCACGAGTAGAAAGGGAGGGAAATAACTATGACTGTTACGTTCGAAGGTTACGAGCGCCGCGCTGACAAGATCAACAAGTGCCTCGCCGACAACGGCATCGCCTCCCTCGAGGAAGCTCTGCAGATCTGCACCGACAAGGGCTTCAACCCGCGTGAGATCGTCAACAACACCCAGTCCATCGCCTTCCAGAACGCCGAGTGGGCCTACACCCTCGGTTGCGCTCTCGCTGTCAAGCGTGGCGCCAAGTCTGCTTCTGAGGCTGCCGCCATCATCGGCGAGGGCATCCAGGCCTTCACCGTTCCCGGCTCCGTCGCCGAGGACCGCAAGGTCGGTCTGGGCCACGGCAACCTGGGCGCTATGCTGCTCTCCGACGACACCGAGTGCTTCGCCTTCCTGGCCGGTCACGAGTCCTTCGCTGCCGCTGAGGGTGCTATCGGCCTGGCTCTGAACGCCAACAAGGCTCGCAAGAAGCCGCTGCGCGTTATTCTCAACGGTCTGGGCAAGGACGCCGCTCAGATCATCGCCCGCATCAACGGCTTCACCTACGTGAAGACCCAGTTCGACTACTTCACGGGCGAGCTCAAGGTCGTCGAGACCATCCCCTACTCCGATGGTCCCCGTGCCGCCGTCAACTGCTACGGCGCCGACGACGTCCGCGAGGGCGTTGCCATCATGTGGCACGAGAACGTCGACATCTCGATTACCGGTAACTCCACCAACCCCACGCGCTTCCAGCACCCCGTCGCTGGCACCTACAAGAAGGAGCGCCTCGAGGCTGGCAAGAAGTACTTCTCCGTCGCTTCTGGTGGCGGCACTGGCCGTACCCTGCACCCGGACAACATGGGCGCCGGCCCTGCCTCTTACGGCATGACCGACACCATGGGCCGTATGCACTCCGACGCCCAGTTCGCCGGTTCTTCCTCCGTGCCTGCGCACGTCGACATGATGGGTCTCATCGGCATGGGCAACAACCCCATGGTCGGTGCCACCGTCGCCTGCGCTGTCGCCGTCGAGGAGGCCCTCAAGGCCTAATCGCACCCGCGCGATGCTCATATAGTTGAGCTTTGGAGCCGCTACCCACCCGGGTAGCGGCTCTTTTTGTTTGCGCTGTCGCAGGGTAGCTAATGCCGATATATCAATTGGGGCGAAATACAAGATGTGATGAGATGGAGCGTCAGAGCGTCCATGACGCCCACCTGCCATATTTGCCCTTTACCGATTTGCCGGGTCTTTGCGGCCCCATTGCCGATCACCCGTGCGACAATGCGCCGGACGAGAAAGGAGTCCGATGGAATCGACTGATGTACTGGTAATTGGATCTGGCATTGCGGGCCTTTGCGCCGCCATCGAAGCGGCACGCACGGGTGCAACCGTCACTGTGGCAAGCGCCGGCAAGACTATGAGTGGATCGAGCTTCTTCCCGGGTACCTGGGGCCTCGGCCTCATCGGTCCCGTCGACGAAGACGACGAGCAGGACCTCATCGACACCATCCTGGCCGTCGGCGGCGGCGTTGCCGACCCCGAACTCGTCCAAACGTTCGTCCACGGCATTCCCCAAGCGATTGACTGGCTCGAGCAAGACCTGGGCGTTGAGCTCCAGCGTCCGCAAAGCGCCAAGAGTGCTCAACAAAAGCAATTTATCCCCTGCTTTGACCACAAGACGCGCATGTGGCGCGGCCTCACCCGCAAGCCCCTTGAGGACGCTCTGACGACCTGGATCGAGTCGCTCCGCATTCGCCTGCTCCCCCGCCATGAGCTTATCGACCTTGTTGAGGACACGAACGGCAGAATAACCGGAACCGTACTCTACGACCTTACCGAAAATCGAATCGTGCCCTTTGCTGCCAAGGCCACGGTCATCGCAGCCGGTGGCACAGGCGGCCTGTTCGAGCGCAGCCTTACGTCGGCTGATGTGCTCAGTTCCTCGCAGGCCATCGCGCTGGCGCACGGCGCAACACTTACTAATATAGAGTTCATGCAGATGATGCCCGGCTTCATCGAGCCCAGGCGTAACTTGGTCTTCAATGAGAAAACCTGGCGCTACGTGCACGTAGACCAGCCGGTAGATATTGCCGACGACAAGCTGGACGACCTGCTCGAGCAGCGCTCTGGATATGGTCCCTTCACGTCACGCTTGGCCTCCCGCTCTATCGATCTCGTCATCGATCAGGCAGGTGTCGAAGGTCTGGCACTCCACTACGACTTCCCCCGCGAGGATGTCCCAGAGTTTGTGCAGACCTTTGCCACCTGGCTGCAAGACGAGCACGGCATCGCGCCGACCGACGAGATGCGCGTTGCGATGTATGCCCACGCCGCTAACGGCGGCATTAAGATCGATAAGACCGCGCACACGGGCGTTGAGGGCCTCTACGCTTGCGGCGAGGCGACAGGCGGCATGCACGGCGCCGACCGCATTGGTGGCTTGTCAAGCGCCAACGGCATCGTGTTCGGACGCATCGCGGGCGCATCGGCAGCCCTTGCAGCGCAGAAAGAGCCTGAGACAGCCCTGAAGGCGGATATCGCCCTCCCCCGCTACGGCATTTCCACAACAGATGCCGAACGCCTGACACACGGCCTTAAGCACACGATGAGCACCTATTGCATGATCAACAGGACCGAAACAGGCCTATCCGAGGCCCTGCAACAGCTTGAAAGCCTGCAAGACAAGGCCATGGCGCTGAGCAAGCCGCATGCCGATGACAGCGAGATCGCAGCCCTCGCCCGCCTACAGTCGCAGATTCGACTAGCACAGGAAATGGTCAAAGCCATGCGCAAGCGAACTGAAAGCTTAGGTTCGCACTATCGAGCAGACTAAATCGATTCTCACTTTGAGTTTGATCACAACTTCTCAACATGCATCGAGCCCCGTAAGCATGATTCCCCTAAGGAGAACACGCCTACGGGGCTTTAGCCGTGTTTCCCTAAGGGAATCACGGTGCAGATTACTCAGCTCCGCGCCCTTTCGGGTTCGACCCCATGCGTGGTCAACAAAAAACGACCAGCCTGAGCCAGTCGCTTTAACAATCTTTGGGTGGGCCGTCAGGGGGTCAGCCTGCTGCGCAGGCGGTCGCTGCGGCGCTTCGCGCCTTGCGCGCTGCGCTGGCAAATGCTTACGCATTTCCTCAGCTCCGCACCCCGACGGGTTCGACCCCATGTGAGGTTAACAAAAAAAGCGACCAGTCTAAGCCAGTCGCTTTAACATGCTTTGGGTGGGCCGTCAGGGGGTCGAACCCTGGACCTTGGGATTAAGAGTCCCCTGCTCTACCAACTGAGCTAACGACCCGATATCAACACGAAGCAAGAACTGGGGTGGGTAAAGGGACTCGAACCCTCGACCTACGGGACCACAACCCGTCGCTCTAGCCAACTGAGCTACACCCACCGTGTCCTATGCGCTTCGCGCTCGACTATTATTGCAAGGAACGCCACGTGATGCAACCCCCAATTTTCAAGAATTTTGAAAAGAGTTTTTCGGATCCATTTCGAGCATTTCCCACCGGTTTCATAGGAGTAAACTTGCCCCACTGCAAATGCTCGAAAGGACAAGCATGAAAGAACTCTCCAACCGCACGGCGACATTTACCGATTCGGTCATCCGCCGCATGACGCGCATCTCCAATAAGTACGGCGCCGTCAACCTCTCGCAGGGCTTCCCTGACTTCGATCCTCCGGCGCAGCTGCTCAATAGCCTGGGCATCATCGCCACCGACCCCAAGCCGCTCTACCATCAGTACTCCATCACCTGGGGCTCCCTGGCCATGCGCGAGGCGCTTGCTGCCAAGCAGGAGCATTTTATGGGCATGCCGATCAACCCCAATGAGAACATCGTGATCACCTGCGGCTCAACTGAGGCCATGATGGCCGCCATGATGACGGTCACAAACCCCGGAGACAAGGTCGTCATCTTCTCGCCGTTCTATGAGAACTACGGCGCCGACACGATCCTTTCGGGTGCCGAGCCCATCTACGTGCCGCTCAACCCGCCTGCGTTCGACTTTGACCGTGAGGTGCTCGAGGCGGCCTTCCGCGACAACGATCCCAAGGCGATCGTCCTGTGCAACCCGTCCAACCCCTGTGGCAAGGTCTTTACGCGCGAGGAGCTCACCTTTATCGCCGACCTCTGCAAACAGTACGACGCCTACTGCATCACCGACGAGGTATACGAGCACATCGTCTACGCGCCCCATGAGCACGTCTATATGGCCACGCTGCCCGGCATGTTCGAGCGAACCATCAGCTGCAGCTCGCTGTCTAAGACGTACTCCATCACCGGCTGGCGTCTGGGCTACACCATCGCCCCGGCCCAGATCACCGAGCGTATCAAGAAGGTCCACGACTTTCTCACCGTGGGTGCCGCCGCTCCCCTGCAGGAAGCCGTTGTCACCGCCCTCAACTTCGACGACAGCTATTACGATGAGGTCCTTAACCTCTATACCGCCAAACGCGACCTGTTCTGCCAGGGGCTCGATAGCATCGGTCTTGAGCATAACGTGCCGCAGGGCGCCTACTACGTCATGATGGACATCTCTGAGTTTGGCTATGACAGCGACCTCGAATTCTGCGAGGACCTCGCATCCAAGGTGGGCGTGGGCGCCGTGCCCGGCTCGAGCTTCTTCCGCGAGCCCGTCAACCATCTGATTCGTTTCCACTTTGCCAAGCGAGACGAGACGCTTAACGCGGCGCTGGAGAACCTCAAGTCGTTACGTGATAAAATCAAGCCGCGCGGGTAAGGACGGCCCGGCAACTAAAGCAACCAAAGAAGCCTCGCACCGCCCGCCGCGTTGCGAGGCTTCTTTTTATAGCGCTTTCTTAAATGGTTTAGAGCTCTATACTTTAGTCACGGAGCAACTCGTCCCAGAGAGAGGAATACTATGGCAGAACAGCAGCTTATCGGAGCGCTCGAGGCCGGCGGCACCAAGATGGTCTGCGCCACGGGCTATGCAGACGGTACGGTCCTGAAGCGCGAGCAGATCGCGACCACGACCCCGCAGGAGACCGTCGAGGCCGTCAACGCGTGGTTTGCCGACAAGGGCATCGCCGCACTGGGCATCGGCGCCTTTGGCCCCACCGCAGTCAACCCCGCGTCGCCCCAATACGGCAAGATCCTGGAGACGCCCAAAACGGCATGGCGCTACTTTGATCTGCTGGGCACCATCCAAAACGAGCTCAACATTCCCTGTGGCTACGACACCGACGTCAACGTTGCCTGCTTGGGCGAGGTCACCTTTGGTTGCGCCCAGGGCCTCACCGACGTGGTCTACCTGACCATCGGCACCGGCGTGGGCGCCGGCGTGCTCTCGGGCGGTAAGCTCGTGCACGGCATGATGCATCCCGAGGCCGGCCACATCCTGGTCACGCGCGACCCGCGCGACACCATCGGCGAGCATAGCGCCTGCCCCTTCCATGACAACTGCCTCGAGGGCCTCATCGCCGGCCCTGGCGTTAAAAAGCGCTGGGATGGCAAGAGCGCCGGAGACATGGCCGATGACCCGGAGGCCATGGACCTGCTCGCAGGCTATCTGGCACAGGCGCTCATGACCTACACGCTGTGCTACGCACCGCAAAAGATCATCATCGGCGGCGGCGTGGCCGACCACACCCCCATCGTGCCGCTCGCACGCAAAAAGTGCGCCGAGATGCTCAACGGCTATATCGTCACGCCCGAGGTCAACGACATCGATTCCTATATTGTCAACAACAGCCTCGAGGGCAAGCAGGGCATCATGGGCTGCCTGGCCCTGGGCGCACAGGCGCTTCAGTAGCAGACGCACCCACAGGGCGTGGCGCGCCCGGCAAATCCGACCTACGGAACGACGCCACCACGCCTCATATAAGCCCTCAAATAAAAAAGGCCGCCTAGGACCAAACAATACGTCCTAGGCGGCCTTTTTAGCGCACATCAGCGACCGTAAGAGATATCGGAGCACAACGCCCGTTGCCGCTCCACAGCAGTCGATCATCACATCGGTGATCATGCCAGCGCGTCCCGGCACAAAGAGCTGAATCGTCTCGTCGATCGAGGGAATCAGCAGCAGGAACACCGCCGTGGGCAGCAGCACGTCAAAGGTGCGCCGGCCCTCTAAATCAAAGGCGTGCGTTGCCAAGATGCCGAGCACCATATACTCGGTAAAATGCGCGCACTTGCGAACAACAAAGTTGGTCACCCATTCATATGGAAGTCCCACGCTGTGCAGGAAACCGCGGATAGCTTCCATGACCGTTAGGCTCAGCGAGCCCGACCCCGAGCCGGGAACCAGCGAATTGCCCCAGATCAAGAGCGCCATCAGGCAGGTTACAACCGCCCATTTTCGATTGATCTTAACCATGCAGAAGTTATGCCTCCGCGCGGAGCGGCGCGAAGCTGGCGGTACCGCCCTCGATAACGCTCAGATAGGCACGGCCCGTACGCTTGGCGGTTGAGGACTGCAGGCGCTCGATCTCTTCCTCGAGGATCTGATTGACGCGCTCGTGACGACGGTTTTCCATAATGCCGGCGGCAATAGCCTCGGCCCGCTCGATGCTCTCGCGCGAGATACGGGCAGTATCCTCGGGGAACACAGCGCTGTGACGGCCGACATAGGCGGGGGCAGCAGGCTGAGGGGCAGCGACGGGAGCGGGGGCTGCAACAGGAGCAGGCTCGTCAATCTCATCCAGAATCGCGGTGGCGGCGGCCCACATGTCCTCGTGGCCCGAGTAATCGGCCATGGGAACATCAACCTCGAGCGAGGCATCCGGAAGGTCGCCGGTGTCGATGCGATCTTGGGCATCAATCGATGCGGTGATGGCTGCAGGCTCATCGAGGTCATCGAGATCGATATCCGCGGCACCGGAGATGATAGGCATGCTGGCGAGGTTTACATTGTACGGCGCAGCCTCAGCCGCCTGCTGCTGGGCAGGAGCGCCCCACAGCGAGCTTTCGGCGGCACGGCGGGCGGCAACGGCCTCCTCGTCCGCGGCCATGGCTTCATCAACGTACGAATTGTCGGCAGAAGCGTTCGCGTCCGCCGAGGTAGCGCTGTAGGCGTTATTGGCTGCCGCGTTGGCGACGAGTGCCACGAAAGCCGCCGTGCTGCCCGCAGGGGCGGCCTGGGAGCCAGACACGGCGCGTGCCGCGGCGGCGATGTCGTCGCGATTGAAGGAGCCGGTCTGCCCGCCGTTGGTGAGCTCGTCGATGGCGACTTGATAGACGTCGCGCGAGTGTGCAGGGTCGCAGCTCACTGGCGAATCGTCGTCGAGCATACTGTCGATCATGGACCAAGCCTCGTCCTCGTCCATAGCATCTGCGGCTCGAGCGATGGTAGGGACACCATCATCGGCATGACGGCGCTGGAACGCACCGGTCAGGCCGGAAAGGAATGCCGAGGTAGACTGCTCCGCCTGAGCCTGAGAAGCAGAAGCCGCAGCGTAAGGAGTCGCATCCTGCTGCTGAGCTGGAATCGAGGCGGTCTTGAACTCGCTTTGATGCTGATTGAGATTGGCGGCACCGCCCATGGCATCGGGCTGGAACAGACGCTCTTCACGCCTGTCTCTTATACACATCTGACGCTGCCGACGACTCCTTACGTGTAGAT